>DATAJI010000408.1:0-2900 GCA_036262195.1 Solirubrobacteraceae bacterium | reverse complement strand
GTGCAGGCGGGTGGTGTTCCGGGTCTGGGTGGCGAGTTCGGTGAGGAGGGTGCGGTAGCTGTGCGCGGGCTGCCCGGTGGTGGTCCGTTTCGTTTGCGCTTTCTGCTGCGCGGCGGGTGAGTGTCAATGGCCATCGGTTTCTCCCCACTGGCGGCCACTTAATTCCCCACTGGTGGCCATGGTTTCTCCCCACTGGTGGCCATCAGATCCCCCCACCCGTGGCCATCGTTTCTCCCCAGCGGGATTTCGGGTCGCGTTTAGCTGAGGGGTTTGACCCCCTTGCCGGCGGTGGCTTGCGCGAGCCGGTAGCTCTCCTGGCCGTCGGTGATGATCACGTGCGCGTGATGCAGGAGCCGGTCCACGGTCGCGGTCGCGAGGGTCTTGGGCATCAGCTCGTCAAAGCCTGAGGGGTGGATGTTGGAGCTGATCGCGATCGAGCGTTTCTCGTAGGCGGCGTCGACGACTCTGAAGAGAGCGTCGGCGGCGTCGGCGGAAACGGGCAGCATGCCGACGTCATCGATCAGGATGAGGTCTGAGCGGATCAGCTTGGTGATCGCTTTGTTGATGCTGTCATCGGCGCGGTGGCGGCGAAACAGGGCAGCGAGGGAGTCCAGCGTGTGCCAGGAGACGGTGCGGCCTTTGTCGATCGCGAGGTGACCAAGCGCTTCGATGAAGTGAGACTTGCCGCTTCCGCTCGGGCCGCACACGACGAGCACTTCGGCGCGGTTGACCCATTCCAGGGTTTGCAGCGCCTGCTGGGTCGGCTTGGGGATCACCGAGGCGCCCGCCTCCCAGGCGTCGAAGGTTTTGCCGGCCGGTAGGCCCGAGGCGCGTCGGCGCATCGAGATGGTCGCGTGGTCGCGGCCGGCGGCTTCCTCGGTGAGCAGGACGCGCAGGACTTCGGCGTGTTCCCAGCGTTGGCTGGTCGCGGTCGCGATCACCTCCGGCGCTGCCCGCCGGACGTAGGGCATGCGCAGGCGCCGCAGCAGCCGGTCGAGCTCGTCGGTCAGGGGCGGTGGGGCGGGCGGCTTGACGGTCATCGCCGGCCCCTGATCATCGTGGTGAGGCTCGTGTGCGGGCAGGGGATCGGTCGCGGTGACGGCTGGGAGGACCGTAGATCGCCTCTCAGCGCGTCGGTTGGGATCGCGAACCTCGGATTGGGGGTGTTCATCGTCCGAACCTTTCCCAGCTGCGGGTCGAGGTCTGCAGCGAGCGGTCCTCTGGGGCCCGCTGAGGGAGCGCGATCACGGTCGCGGTCTGCTGGTGAGCCAGGATGCTCGCCAGGTCACCGTCGGCGAACCGGCCGTAGCTGGCGCACCGCGCCAACGCGTCGTTGACCGGCCCGGTGCCGTGCAGCTTGGCGAGATCGACGGCTTCGGCCATCTTGCGCCGGATCCGTTGCGTCCCCTCAGCCGCGGCGCACCTCAGCCACCGCTCAGCGCCCTCGCCGATCGCCAGGAACTCCCGCTCCTCGGCTAACCGGGCGCGCGGCCTGCGCTCAAGCGCGCCCGCCGGCCGCGGCGGATAGTGCGCGTCGTCGATGCTGGGCCGTCCGGGGGTGGTGAGCTGGTGGCGGGCGACCTCCCGCGGTCCCTGGGTCTGATCGACGTGCACGACCACGAGCTGCTCGCCGTCGGCGCGGACCCACACCCGTTCGCCGATCAGCGCGTGCGGGACCGAGTAGATCGCATCCCCCATGCTGACGGTCGCTTGGCGGTCGACCTTGCGGGTCTGCCCGAAGCACAACGTGTGCGCCCGCCTCGGGACCCGATGAAGGTGCTCGTGCTCCTGGGCGAGCAGCAGCACCGGCGCTTGGCGGGTCGCGCGGTGCGGGCGCGTGTTGACATCAGCCATGAACTCCTCACAGGCCCGCTCCAGGGCCTGCCAATCGGCATACTCGTCTCGGAGGTTGTGATCGGTCGGCACCAGATCGGCCTTCGCGATCTTGACCGTCGCTTCCACGCCGCCCTTGCTCTGCGGGTCCGCGGGCTCGCACGTCGCAATCGTCAGCCCGTAATGGCGCGAGACCTCCACGATCGTCGCGTTGCGCACCGCGATCCCCGCGACGTGCTCGACCGTCACCGTCTTCTCGTTATCGGTCAGCGCATAGGTTGGGACCCCATCGAGCAACCGCAGCGTGCGATCCAGCCCGATCACTACCGACGCCAGCGTCTTATCGCGCAACGGCACCACCACCCGAAACCGCGACCACGCCAGCCACGCGCAGAACAACACCGTCGGCCTCCCCGCGATGACCGGCCCGTCACCGTAATCCCACTGCAACCACAACCCCGGCTGCGCAATCCACGGCCGCGTGCGCCGCCCGTGCTGCTGACGCCAGCGCCGCTTAGCCTCAGCCACTGCCCGCCGCGTCGTGCGATCTGACCCCACATAGCCCATCGCGACCAGCACCCCGTGCGCTTTATCCGCCCGAACCTGCCCACGCGAGCGATCGACCAGCTCATCGATCTTCGCCGCAAACGGATCCACCAACGGACGAGAACGCGCCCGCGCCCCCAGCCCGCCACCCGCCGCGTCGCGCGCCGCGACCAGCCGCGCGACCGTCTTGTGATCACAGCCCGCCAACGTCGCCGCGCCGCGCAACGTCCCCGTCAAGTCGTACGCCTCAAGAATCTCCATCGCTTCCTCCGCTCTCTTCACACTCGCCGTCCTCAGATCGCGCGTTGGCAACAACACGCAACCGATTACCGGCGCCTCAGGACAGAACCGTGGGGAGAAACCGTGGCCACCCATGGGGAGAAACGGTGGCCACCAGCGGGGCGTTTCAATGGCCGCCTACGGGGAGGATTCCATGGCCACTGTCAGGTGAGCGGACGGCTTTCGCGACGGGGTCGGGACTGGTGGGCCGGTCCTCGTCGGTGAACAGCAAGGGTTTCCAC
>DATAJI010000407.1:0-1913 GCA_036262195.1 Solirubrobacteraceae bacterium | reverse complement strand
TCCCCGGCGAGCGAGATGATGTCGTTGGCGTTGAGCGCCTGGCTGACGAGGCCGAGGTCGCGGCGGGTCATGATGTGGCGACCGCGGTCGGCAGCGGCAATACCAGCCGACTCCTGTCCGCGATGCTGGAGCGCGGACAGCGCGAAGAAAGCAAGGTTCGACACCTCGTGCCCGGGGGCATAGACCCCGAACACGCCACACTCATCCCGCGGTCCGTCCCGCGGATCGGGGCTGCTGGACGATGGAAGCATCTGAGGGTCCGCGTCCGCACACTCGGGGCGGTCGCGGCCGATCAAGGTTACCAGCGTGAGCGGTTGCGCCGGCAGGGCTGGAGGCCGCTGGCGCATTTTGCGCGGAACCTCGCCGCCGCTGGCGCTGGTCGCCCGGTGACAGGCGGCGCTGTCATAATCCTCCGAGCCGGCGGGCGTGCTCCGGCTCGGAGGGAAAGGGAGATGGTGAGCTCGAGACTACGCGGCATCGCGCTTGTCGCGGTGGCATGCGCCCTGCTGGTGCCGGTCGCGTTGGCGGCCGCGTCACGACGCGCGGCGACGGCGAGAGTCGCGGCCTGCACAACGAGCCACCTCGAAGTCTGGCTCGGCAACGGCGAGGGCGGCGGCACCGCCGGGCGGACCTATTACCCACTCGAGTTCACCAACGTAGGCCGCGTGAGCTGCACGCTGTACGGCTACCCCGGCGTCTCGGCCTGGGGCTTGAACGGCAAGCAGATCGGTTTACCGGCAACAACGAACGGCACCGCGCACTCGACGGTGACGATCACACCCGCTGGCACGGCGCACGCGCTACTCGCGTTCGTCGACTGGGGAGCGGTCTGCTCGAAAGGCGTCAGCGCGTACGGCCTCAAGGTCTACCCGCCGGACCTGAGGGCGGCGCAGATGATCAACTACCCGCTGACGGTCTGCGCGAGCCGGAGCGTGTTGGTGACCGGACCGCTCCGCGCCGGCGTCGGCATACCCGGGTACACGGGCTCCTAGTTCTCAGGCAAACAGCGCGGCGAGCGCGGCGTGGGCCTCGCGAAGCTGCTCGAGTCCGAGGTCGATCCGCGAGGCGCCGGCGCTGATCCGCAGGCGGCTTCCGCCGACGGTGCCGATGATCGTGCAATCGAGGCCGGCGAGCGTGGCGCTCGGGCCGGAAACGATGAATGAGCCGACCGTCTCACCGAAGAAGGCGGCTTCGCTGCCGTCTTCGAGCTCGACCTCGGCACCGATATCACCCGCCAGAGCGCACTCGGCGAGTGCAACGGCGAGGCCGCCCTCGGCGATGTCGTGGGCGCTCCGCAGAGCGCCGGCGCGGACCGCCTCGCGGACGATCGCGTGGGTGGCTCGCACGGCGGCGACGTCGACCTCGGGGAGCGCGGTCGGGAGCGGCTCCCCACGCAGCTTGGCCAGCTCGCTCGCCGGCTGCGCCGGACGGAACGTGCCGACGATTGCGATCGCGTCGTGCTCGCCGGCGAACGCGAGCTGGCCGGCGCGGCTCGGATCAGGCAGCCATCCGACGAGGCCGACGACCGGGGTCGGATAGATCGGCCCCTCGCCACCCTCGTTGTAGAGCGAGACGTTGCCGCCGACGACGGGGATCTCGAGCGTGCGGCAGGCGTCGCCGAGGGCGCGGATCGACTCCGTCAGCTGGAAGGCGATGTGGGGCTTCTCGGGATTGGCGAAGTTGAGGCAGTTGGTCAGCCCGAGCGGTTCGGCGCCGACGCAGGCGAGGTTCGAGGCGCACTCGAGGACCGCCTCGACGGTGCCCCAGTAGGGGTCTGAGGCGACGCGCCGGCCGTTGCAGTCGATCGCGACCGCGACCGCGCCGCCGTCGGGCAGCCGCAGGACCGCCGCATCGCCGACCCCCGGGCGGACCACGGTCCGCGATTGGACAACGCAGTCGTACTGCTCGAACAA
>DATAJI010000406.1:0-6533 GCA_036262195.1 Solirubrobacteraceae bacterium | reverse complement strand
GAGTATCTGCGCGTCGTCGAGCCGTCGGCTTGGGTGAACGGCTCAAACATGCGTCCGAGCATCGCCGGATCGATCCCGATCCCGGTGTCCAGCACCTCGAAGCGGATCCGCTCGGTGTCGTCGGGCGCCAGCGGGCTGACGCGGACCGTGACTGAGCCCTCGACCGTGAACTTGACCGCATTGCTCGCGAGGCTCATCAGCACCTGTCGGACGCGTGTGCTGTCGCCGCGAACGCGACGTGGCAGGCGCGTGTCGATGTCCAGGTCCAGGGCCAGGTGCTTGGAGACCGCATCCGGTCGGGCAGGCGCGCACGCCTGGTCGATTACCTCGTGTAGGTCGAAGTCCCTGACATCGAGCTCGATGCGGCCGGTTTCGATCTTTGAAATGTCGAGGATGTCATCGATGATCGCGACCATGTGCTGGCTCGAGCTCGCGACCTGCTCGGCGTAGCGGCGCTGCACACGATCGAGCTTCGTGTTGAGCAGCAGGTCGTTCATGCCGATCACGCCGTTCATCGGCGTGCGGATCTCGTGGCTGACGTTGCGCAGGAACGCGGACTTCATCGTCGAGGCCGCGACCGCCTCGTCGCGCGCCTGACGGTAGGCATCGTTGAGCTCGATGAGGCTCTCGAGGCGCTGCCGCCGCTCGCGCGCAAACAGCCAAACGAGGCCCAGCAACGGCAGCGGGGCAAGCGCAGCGATCGGCGCCCGGTGGATCTCCTCGGCGACGAGCAGGCCGACGCCTGAGAGAGCCGCGTCGACGACATAGATCCAGGTCCCGCGCAGCTGCGCCGCGAGCGTCGCGCCGCGGCCCACGCCGAGGCGGAACGCGAAGCCGGCAAAGTCGACAAAGAACTGCGCCGCCAGAGCGGCGATCAGCAGCAGCGGCCCAGCCTGGTCTGGCCTGACGCGAGCGATCTCGAACACCGCGACCGGGCCTAGCGCAAACCAGGAATTGCCGAATGCCTGGATGAGTCGGCTCGTTCGCAGGTCGCCTTTGACGAGTTCTGGCAGGCGTGAGGCGACCATGCCAACGAG
Source organism: Solirubrobacteraceae bacterium (assembly GCA_036262195.1). Taxonomy (GTDB): domain Bacteria; phylum Actinomycetota; class Thermoleophilia; order Solirubrobacterales; family Solirubrobacteraceae; genus Palsa-513. Next base: position 5,496 of record DATAJI010000406.1, on the reverse strand, counting down.
TACCGCTATGGGGACAAGCGCAAGCGGCAGCGCGAATAGTACGGGCACAAACGCCAGCTGAGTCGGGAGGGTAAAGCCGAATGGGGTATCGATCTGGATCCGCGATGCGATTACAAGCACCACGCAGCACACGATCGCTGGGCCGACCGCGAAGGCGTGCGGCGGCTGATGCAGCCATAGTGCCGCGGCGGCAGCGACAAACGCGCCGCCCCCGATACCCTCGGCGATTCGCTCCCGCGCACTCATCCTCGAGCCCGGTCGACGCATCGTCGCGGCGATGGCAGCCTGCTCCTCAAGGGTCGGCTGGTCCAGCATCCCCCGGAATATCGGCGCTTTGCGGCGATATCTTTACGTTTGGTGCAGGCCTTGAGCCAGGTTTTTGAGGCGCTCCCGGACGGCCTCGCCGCGACGCGGCCGAGAGTCCACGATGACCGCGGCGAGCAACGCGAGCTCGCCGAGCCTTGATCGGATATTCGTCCACAGGCTGAGCAGGCCAGGTTCCTTGTAGATCCTCGTATGCACGACCTGGACGAGGTTCACGGCCACCGCCTCCAGCGAGGAGCCTCATCCTCGCCAAACCACCGTGTCGTCCGGCGCGCCAGCCACGTCACCCGCTAGCGTGCGCGATGTAGCCGATCCCGAGGAGCAAGCGATGGGGGCCGAGCGGAGCGCGGGATGCCGACGTCGCTGAGGGCTTTCGTCTTCATCGCCGGCGTCGGCGTGAGCCTTGGAGCTAGCTGGATCCTGGTCGCGCGTCTGGAGCGCGTCGGCAAGCGCTTGCGCTTCTCTGAGGCGCTGCTGGGAATGACCGCGGCGCTGGCCGCTGACGCGCCCGAGATCACGACTGCGATCACCGCGCTGGTCGATCACGACCGGCGCATCGGCGCCGGCGTGGTGCTGGGATCGAACGCCTTCAACCTGGCCGCCCTTCTGGGTCTCGCTGCGCTCGTCGCGGGCACGATCGCGCTGCACCGGCGCGTTGTCCTGATGAACGGCGCTGTCGCGCTGTGGGTGGCGGGGCTGACCATGCTGGCGGTATTTCAAGTCCTGACAGTGCTCGTCGCGCTGCTCGGCGCGCTGCTCGTGCTGACGCCGTATCTCGTGCTGCTCGGTGGTGGCGGCGCCGCGATCCGCCGGATCGGGCTTCCCGCTGGCTGGTCGGGCTGGCTGGCCGAGGCGATCGGTGAAGAGGAGCTCGAGCTCGAAGCCGCGATCCACCCGACTCGCGGCGGGACCCGCGATGGTGTCCTCGCGCTCATCGCGCTGGTTGTCGTGGTCGGTGCAAGCGTGGCGATGGAGCGGAGCGCCGTCGCGCTCGGAGGCGACTGGAATGTCGCGCCGATCCTCGTCGGCGCGCTTGTGCTAGCGGCCGTAACGAGTCTGCCGAACGCCGTCGCCGGCATCTACCTCGCGGCGCGCGGTCGCGGCGCCGCGACGCTCAGCACCGCGCTCAACAGCAACGTGCTGAACGCGATCTGCGGCCTCCTGATCCCGGCCAGCATCCTCGGGCTCGGCTCGCCCTCTTCGCAGACACGGCTCGTCGCGCTCGCCTACGGCGCGCTCACCGCTCTGGCACTGATCTGTGCCTTCCTCGACTCCGGCCTGCGGCGCAGCGCGGGCATAGCGATCATCATCGCCTACGCAGCATTCACCGCCGCGCTCATCGCTGGCGCCTAGAAACCGCCACCGTGAGCGCCGGCCCCGGCGCGAATCCACAGCCGGGGGTCGGCCCGAAGACCGCCAATGCCGCCGCGTATAACAACACCCCCCCGATCTTGTCCACATTGGCACCCCCTCGGCTGCCCGCAGTGGTCGAGAATGTGCGGATGCGCACCGGCGGTCAGATGACGGGCTGCTACGACGAGGTCTTTGCGCAGGACGGGACCTGTCGCGAGCACGCCGAGGCGCTGGTCGCGGAGCTCGAGCGGCTCGGGAGCGAGCGGCTCGTCGCGGCCGGGCAGCTGCGCGACGCACTGTTCATGCGTCAGGGGATCACGTTCGACTTGACGACCACCCAGGGCGCTGTCGCCGACCGGCCGTTCCCGCTCGACCTGGTGCCGCGGATCATCCCCGCCCACGAGTGGACCGAGATCAAGCGTGGTCTCGCGCAGCGCATCCGCGCGCTCAACCACTTCGTCGCCGACGTCTACCACGAGCGCGAGATCGTCAAGGCCGGAGTGGTCCCGTGGACGCTGATCGCGAGCCGTTCGCACTTCGCGCGCGCAGCGCACGGGATCCGGCCGCCGGGCGGCATCTACACCCACATCGCCGGCTGCGACCTCGTCCGCGACGCCGACGGAAGCTGGAAGGTCCTCGAGGACAACGTCCGCACGCCCTCCGGCATCTCCTACATGCTCGAGAACCGGATCGCGATGACGCGGCTGATCCCCTCGCTCTTCGCCTACTACCGCGTGCGTCCCGTCGATGAGTACCCGGCGCTGCTGCTCGCCTCGCTCAAGTCGGTCGCGCCGGGCCCCGAGGGTGAGGCGACGGTCGTCGTCTGGACTCCAGGACCGGCCAACAGCGCCTACTTCGAGCACGCCTTCCTCGCACGCCAGATGGGCGTCGAGCTGGTCGAGGCCTCCGATCTAGTCGTCCGCGACGACGTCTGCTACATGCGCACGACAAACGGCCTCGCCCGCGTCAGCGCGATCTACCGCCGGCTCGACGACGCCTTCATCGACCCGCTCGAATTCCGACCCGACTCGCTGCTCGGCGTGCCCGGCCTGATCCGCGCCTACCGCGCGGGAACGGTCGCGATCGCCAACGCGATCGGCACGGGCGTCGCCGACGACAAGGCCGTCCACTACTACGTCCCGGAGATGATCCGCTTCTACCTCGCCGAGGAGCCGCTGCTCGAGAACGTGACGACCTATCTGCTCGACGACCCCGAGCAGCTCGAGCACGCGCTCTCGCGGATCGACGAGCTGGTCTTCAAGCCAACCGGCGAATCGGGCGGCCGCGGCGTCGTGATCGGTCCCCACGCCGACGAGCAGCGCCTCGCGGCGCTCGCGATCACGGTGAGCGCCGACCCGTCGCAGTGGATCGCCCAGGAGCTCGTGCAGCTCTCGACGGTTCCGACGGTGCAGGGCGACGGCTCGCTCGCGTCGCGCCACGTCGACCTGCGACCCTTCGCGATCTTCGGCGAGCAGATCCGCATCGTCCCCGGCGGCCTGACCCGTGTCGCCCTCCAGGAAGGCTCGATGGTCGTCAACTCCTCGCGCGGCGGCGGCTCGAAGGACACCTGGGTCCTCGCCGAGGACGGCGACCCGACGCCGCCCGAGCCGACCGGAGCGGTGACGTTCGCGCCGCCCGCGCTGCCCGATCTGCGGCTCGGATCGTGGACAGGTCAGGCACAGCAGCAGCAACAGCAACAAGGCTGATCGGTGCTCGCCCGGATCGCTCATGAGCTTTTCTGGCTCGGGCGCAACGTGTCGCGAGCCGAGCACACCGCGCGCCTGATCGACGGCGTCTTCCAGGCCGACGTCCAGGCCTACCATGAGGACCCATCCGGCGTGACGCTCTCGTGGGATGCCGTCCTCGCGATCATGGGCTCGACCGCAACGACCGCCCACAACCGCGCCTCGCGCGACGAGACGGTCGCGTTGCTCTCAACCGACGAGACCAACGTGAACTCGGTCGTCGCGAGCGTCGAGCGGGCGCGCGAGGGCGCGCGCACGGTCCGCGACGTGATCAGCGCCGAGATGTGGGAGGCGATCAACGGCTTCCAGCTCGGCCTCGGCGAGGCCGCCGTCGGCGTCACCGGCTACGCCGGCCCCTACTCGTTCGTCTCCTACGTGAAGAGCCGCGCCGCGCTGTTCTGGGGCGTCGCGTCGCGCACGATGCTGCGCGACGAGGCCTATGCGTTCCTCGACGCCGGCGGTCGCTTCGAGGGCGCCGACATGGTGCTGAGGATGTTGCGTGTCGCCTTGCCGACCCCGGGCGAGTCCTCCGAGGACCACGGCTTCTCGCTGCGCGACGGGCAGGCGCTCGCCCTGCTCCACGCGGTCGGCGGCCTCCAGGCTTACCGGCGCGCGTCGGCGAACGCGCCGAGCGCGGCGGCGGTCGCGAGCTTCCTGCTGTTCACCCAGAGCTATCCCGACTCGGTCACCGCGTCGATCGCGGCGGTTCGCGACGCGCTGCTCCTGGCCGACCACTCGCCGCGCATGTCGGACCCGGTGCTCCGCCTCTCGCGGCTGCTCGCGGACCTCGGCTTCCGCGGACGCAGCACGGCCGCCGACAGCAGCCTCGTCGACGTCTGCGAGATCGTCGGTAGCGAGCTGGTCCACGTCGATACCGACATCTCGGAGCGCTACTTTGGCGGGGTCGCGCCGGCCGAGCGCATGATGACCGCCTGATGCACTTCTCGATCCACTACACAACGGAGTACCAATACTCGGCACCGGTCAGCGACAACCTGAACGCCCTGCGCGTGCGCCCGGCGACGACCGCGAACCAGCGCTGCGACGAGTTCCATGTACGCGTCGATCCGGAGACGCGGCTCGGCCGCCACAGCGACTACTTCGGCACGGAGGTGATCGAGTTCGGGATCTCCAAGCCGCACAGCTCGCTGATGATCGACGTTCGCGCCCGCGTCGTCACCGCGGAGCCCTCGACCCCGCCCGACCCGCTCTGGGCGGCGCTCGGCTCGCCGGCCTACCTCGAGGCCGCCGGCGAGTACCTGCTCGCCAGCATCGCCGAGCCTCCGGCCCGCGCGCTCGACGAGTTCAACCACCTCGCGCAGGCACCGTCCCCGCTGGGCTCGGCGCTCCACCTCTGCGAGCTGATCCCGGATCGCTTCGCCTATCGCCGCGGGATCACCTACGTCGGCTCGACCGTCGCCGACCTACTCGACATCGGTGCCGGCGTCTGCCAGGACTTCGTCCACCTCGCGCTGATCCTGCTGCGCCGCGGCGGGATCGCCGCGCGCTACGTCTCGGGCTACCTGTTCGCGGCATCGAGCGACGGCGGCGATGACTCAGTCGAGGTCGATACCCACGCCTGGCTCGAGATCCTCCTGCCGAGCAGCTCCGGCCGCGGCGAGCCGGTCTGGGTCGGTCTCGATCCGACCAACCGCGTCGTCGCCGGTGAGCGCTATGTCAAGATCGGCCACGGCCGCCACTACGACGACGTGCCCCCGATCAAGGGCGTCTACCGCGGCGGGCCCGCCGAGCTCAGCGCCCACGTCGTGATGACGCGGCTCGACCCGGCCACCACGGCCCGGGCCTGAGCGCTCGCCAAGGCTTGACAGTACGGGTGGGTGCATGCACCCACCCGGGGGATCGGTGCATGCACCGATCCCTGCCTCGGCGCATGCGCCGAGGCCTCCGCCCAAGTGCACCGATACCAACCTCGGCGCATGCGCCGAGGCCTCCGCTAACCAGCTTCTTCGAGCGTCTCGGCGACGACGTCGGGCTCGTCGGCGACGGCCTCGGTGACGAGTGTCGGGGTCAGGCCCTTCTCGATCGTCTCGCGTGTGACGACGCACTTCTTGAC
>DATAJI010000405.1:0-3092 GCA_036262195.1 Solirubrobacteraceae bacterium | reverse complement strand
TGCTGCTTGCCGCCGGGCGGTCCCACCGGCTGAAGAACTTGCCGCTGACGCTCGCCGCTTGGCATGCCCTCGACGAGCCGCGGCCCGAGCTGCGGCTGTTTGGAGCCGAGCCCGAGCTCGCGAGCAAGCCGGGGATCGTCTACGAGCGGACACCGTCCGACGATCGCCTCGCCGAACTGTTCTGTGAGGCGAGCGTGTTCGTTCAGACCTCGGCGCACGAGGGCTTCTGCCTACCGATCCTCGAGGCGATGGCGAGCGGCACGCCGGTCGTCTGCACCGACGCCGACGGCAACCGCGACTTCTGCGTCGACGGCGAGAACTGCCTGATGGTGGCGGACCGAGCCGAGGACGTGGCGGCGGCGGTCGCGCGCGTGCTGGCCGATCAGGCGCTTGGGAAGCGGCTCGCAGCAGCCGGCATCAGAACGGCCGGCGAGTACTCCTGGGAATCGCGGATCGATGCGCTCGAGCACTTCTTCGGCGACGTCGCGACCCCGCGCCGCGTCAAGCTCGACACGGCCTCGGTGCCCGACGCAATACCCTCAGGACCGCAGGAGTCCGAGCGCTGAGCGACGAGCCCGAAAACGACCAGCCCGAGCGCGAGGAGCTCGACCTTTCGACGCTCAGCCCGCTCGCGAACGTCTGGCGGCGGGTCAAGCTCACCTGGCAATACCAGGGGCCGCTGACGCTCGCCTTCCGCATCGTCACGTTGCCGCTGCGAGCAACGCCGCTGCGCCGCCATCTGCGAATCGACCGATTTGGCGATCCGGTCCTGCTCGCCGCGCGCCGCCAATACCGCCGGAAGGGCAGGGCTGTGACGGTGGTGATTCCGAGCTACCGCGACGCCGAGCTCGTGGCGCGGCTGGTCCGCTCGATCCGCGACACCACGCGCCGCGGTCGCGTTCGGATCATCGTGACCGACGACTGCAGTGGCGGCGACCACGTGGCCGCGCTACGGCGGATCCCTGGCATCACGGTGGTCGAGAGCGCAGAGAACACCGGGTTTGCGGCAAACGTCAACCGCGGAATCCGCGCGGCCGACCCCAGGCATGACATCGTCCTGCTGAACTCCGACGTGGTGGCGATGCGCGGCTGGCTCGCGGTGCTCCAGTTCTGCGCCGGCGACGGTGACTACACGGGTGTTGTCGGGGCGCGGTTGCTCTATCCGGACGGGCGAATCCAGTTCGGCGGCACGGTGCGCAACCTCGCCGCGCCCGAGTGGTTCGACCACCGCTTCCGCTTCAAGCCAGGGAACTACGCTCCGGCCACGCTGACCCAGCCGGCGCTGGCGGTGACCGGCGCCTGCATGTACATCCGCCGCGGGCTGATCGACAAGATCGGCCTGTTCGACGAGAACTACGCGATGGCCTACGAGGACGTCGACTACTGCCTGCGCTGCTGGCAGGCTGAGCGCCCTGTGGTCTACGCGGGCTCAGCCGTGCTCGAGCACGGCGAATCGCTGTCGCGCGGCACGGAGGTCGGCGAGCGCGAACGCTCCGCCCAGCGTTATTTCTGGCAGCGCTGGAGCGCGTTCCTCGACGCTCGCGAAGTCCGCGGCGGTGACGGCGAGCTGCGCGTCGTCTACGTCACTGAGGACATGGGCGTCGGCGGTGGTCACCGCGTGATCTTCGAGCAAGCCAACCGTCTCGCCGCACGCGGCCATGACGTGTCGATCTTCACCCTCGGCGAGCCACAGGACTGGTTCGAGCTGGATGTGCCGGTCCGGCGCTTCAAGGATTACCGGCGTCTGCTGGCTGAGCTCGAGCCGCTGGCGGCAATCAAGGTGGCGACGTGGTGGAACACCGCGGCACCGGTCTGGCGTGCCAGCGTGCTCCACGGCATCCCCGCCTACTTCGTTCAGGACATCGAGACGACCTACTATCCACGCCACGAGCGCGTCCGCTCTGCCGTTCTGGCCTCATATCAGCACGAGTTCGCCTACGTCACGACCTCGGGCTGGAACCGCGACCGCCTGCGTGAGCTCTCGCTGGACCCGGCGGTCGTGCCGCCCGGTGTCGACCTCGAGAGGTTTCACCCGCTTCCGCACGTGCGCCGGCGCGAGAACGTGGTGCTGGCGCTTGGCCGGACGAATCCGTTGAAGAACTATCCGCTCACCCTGGCGGCCTGGCACGCGCTCGAGGAGCCTCGTCCTGAGCTGCGCTTGTTCGGGATCGAGCCGGAGCTCGCGAACGAGCCCGGTATCAACTACGAGGAGCGCCCGGCGGACGGGCGGATCGCAGAGCTCCTCTGTGAGGCAACGGTGTTCGTGCAGACCTCGACGCACGAGGGCTTCTGCCTGCCGGTGCTCGAGGCGATGGCGTGCGGCACGCCGGTCGTCTGCACCGATGCTGACGGCAACCGTGACTTCTGCGTCGATGGGGAGAACTGTTTGATGGCGGCGCCGCGCGCGGATGCCGTTGCCGGCGCGATCGCGCGTGTGCTCGCCGATGTTGAGCTGCGAGAGCGCCTCGCGCGGGCCGGGATCGAGACCGCGGCGCGCTACGCCTGGGAGCCGCAGATCGACCAGCTCGAACGCTTTCTGAACCACGTCGCGACGCCGCACCGCGTGAACCTCGAAGAGATCGCCCTACCCGAGGTTCACAAGGACGCGCGCTAGCCCAGCCGATGCGCGACGGGCTGCTCGAGCACCTCCGCTGCCCTGCCTGCCAGGCCGAACGCTCCTTCACGTTGTCGGTGGTCCAACACGACGGCCGCGAAGCACGCGAAGGCACGCTCACCTGCTCTGGCTGTGAGCAGCAGTTCCCGCTGCGCGCAGGTGTCGTCGAGCTGCTTGGCAACCCGCCCGAGCACATCGCGCGAGAGGCCGCCGGCCTCGAGCGATTTGCCGAGGTGATGCGCGCCGACGGCTGGGATCGCGAGCGGATTCGCAATCTCCCCTACGAGGACCTCCCCTACTGGTGGGGACAGCGCCGCGCCTTCGAGTATTGGTCCGAGCAGCTGCCGTTCGCACGCGGCCAGTGGCTGCTCGACATCGGCTCGAGCACCTGCTGGGCGAGCGCGATGTTCGCCGAGCGCGGGCTCTCCGTCATCGCGCTCGACATCGCCACCGCGGAGCTCCAGGGCCTGCACACCGC
>DATAJI010000404.1:0-13286 GCA_036262195.1 Solirubrobacteraceae bacterium | reverse complement strand
GTGCTGCTGTCCGGTGGACTCGTCGCGCGATGACGCGCGAAAACATCGAATACATCGGCGCATTGAGCCCGTCTGGCGAACGCGAGGACGTTGGTCTCTTCCACGGCAGCCCGCGCGAGCCCGTGTGGGAGTACGTCCTGTCAGCGCCGCTCGCGGATCTCTGCCTCGACGCGCAGGAGCATCGAGTCTGCCTCGTCGGCCACTCGCATATGGCCCTGAGCTTCGACCGCCCCGCTGGAGAGCCGGCACGCGGCGAGCTCCGTCCGGCGGGTAGCAGCGTCGCGATCACTGACGGCGAGTGGCTGCTCAACCCCGGCAGCGTCGGCCAACCGCGCGACGGGGACCCGCGCGCGGCCTGGATGCTGCTCGATTTCGACGGCGAGACCGCTCGCTTCAACCGCTGTGAATACGACATCGCCGGCGCCGCCGATGCGATCCGCGCAGCCGACCTGCCGGCATCGCTCGCCGACCGCCTGGAGCACGGCCAGTGAAGCGCGTCGCTGGACTGCTCGGAACGACCCTCCTCAGCGCCATCCTCCTGGCGGCGTGCGGCGGTGGCTCCTCCACCGGCCTGATCCCCGCGACAAACGCCGCCGTCATCGGCAACGACCTCAGCGCGCTCGAGTCGGCGCTCTCCGCGCACAGCTGCGACGACACACAAACGGCGCTGAACGATGTCTTTACGGATATCAGCACGCTGCCCTCCAGCGTCAATGTCAGGCTCCGTGACAACCTCCTAAGCGGCTACGAGGGTCTCGACAACACGGCACGCACGCAATGCCGTCCGACGACTCACACACATACGGGCCCGACCGGTCCGACGGGGCCCACCCATTCCACAACGAGCCCGACGGGCCCAACGCAGACGACGAGCCCGACCGGCCCAACGCAGACGACGAGCCCGACCGGCCCGACGCAGTCGACGAGCCCGACCGGCCCCAGCATCGGTCCCGGCGGCGGATCGCAGGCGCCGACCGGCGACAGCGGCACCACGAGCGCGGACGTCGGGGTTGGCGGCGTGGCAAGCAGCCCATGAGCACTCTGATCGCAGGGCGCTACCGCCTCGAGAGCCGGCTCGGATCGGGCGGCATGTCGACCGTTCATCTCGCCTTCGACGAACGGCTCGAGCGGCTCGTCGCCGTCAAGCTGCTCGCCGAGCACCTCGCCGACGATCCCGCTTTCGTTTCGCGCTTTCAGCGCGAGGCGCTCGCCGCGGCGCGGCTGATCCACGAGAACATCGTGCAGGTGTTCGACTCGGGGCTCGACCCCGACACCGACCAGCACTTCATCGTCATGGAGTACATCGAAGGCCAGTCCTGTGCGGAGATCCTGCGCGCGCGCGGCTGGCTGCCGGCCGAGGAGGCACTGCAGATCATCATCGCCTGCTGCGCGGGACTCGACTACGCGCATCGCAAAGGCGTCGTCCACCGCGACGTCAAGCCGGGCAACATCCTGCGCGCGAGCGACCACCGCGTGAAGCTCGCGGACTTCGGCATCGCCAAGGCGACCGAGCAGTCGAGCATCACCCAGGCCGGCTCGGTCCTCGGTACCGCGGCTTACCTCGCGCCCGAGCAGGGCCGCGGCGAGGAGGCCGGGCCGCCGGCCGACGTGTACGCGCTCGGCGTCGTCACCTACCAGCTCCTCTCAGGCCGGCTTCCGTTCGAGGGCAAGTCGCTGACCGAGCTGGCGCTCAAGCAGCAAGGCGAGCGCCCGCCGCCGCTCGACACGCTCGTCTCGGGTGTCCGGCCGGAGCTCGCGGCCGCGGTGGACGTGGCGCTGCGACTCGAGCCACACCTCCGCTACCCGACGGCGCTCGACATGGGCAGAGCGCTCGAGGACGGCGCTCGAGGCGTCCGCCCGGGCGCCGGTGCGGCAATCGTGCCACCGCTCCCGGGCGAGCTCGCAGACGAAACCGATGCGACCGTCGTCGCTGATCGCGGTCGCGACGCGGCTTTCGTGGCTGGCGCCGAGTCCACCCGCATCGTCCAGACGGTCAGGCCGCGCGAGCCGCGCGTCGGCCCACCGCGCTCCGAGCTCGACCGTCGAGCGGCCCAGGCGCCGGCTCAGCGCCGCCGGCCGGCACCACCAAGCGACCGGCCGGCGCACGACAACGCGCGCCTCCTCGCGCTGCTCGCCGGCATCGTTGCCGCTGTCGTGATCGCGGCCGTGATCATCATCTCGCTCAGCGGCGGCGGGCACGGCAGCGTCACGCTCCCCTTCTCGCGTTACTCGCAGAACGCGTCGAAGGCAGCGCAGCAGATGCAGCAGACCGTCGAGGACAACCAGCAGTAGCGGCAGAGCCGGTTCTAGGCCGTCCCGGGAGACGCGCCGGCGCGCAGCGCGCCAGCGACCTCGCGGAGGCGACCGGCGATGATCGCGGCGCGCAAGTCGGCCATCAGCCGCGCTATGAACGTCAGGTTGTGCGCCGTCAGCAGGCGCGCGCCAGTCAGCTCACCGCCCCGCGCGAGATAGTGGAGGTAGGCGCGCGAGAGCCCGCCCGCACAAGCCGGGCAGGGGCATCCTTGGAGAAGCGGCTCCGCGCTGTCCCGCCAGCGCGGCCGGTCTAGCTCGACCCGCCAGCGGTTTGCCGGCTCCGGCACGAGCGCGACGCCGTGGCGCCCCAACCGCGTCGGCATCGCGCAGTCGAAGCTGTCGATACCGAGCTCGACGCCGCGGATCAAGTCGTCGACCTCGCCGATCCCGAGCAGGTGACGAGGTCGCTCGTCAGCGGTGGCCTCGAGGCCCCGCGTGCACCACTCGACCACCTCGTGCATCTGCTGCTTCTCGCGGCCTAGCGAGCCACCGATGGCGACGCCGTCGCAGCCGCTGGCGAGAATCGATCCGAGTGACTCAGCGCGCAGATCCTCATACACGCCGCCCTGAACGATGCCGTAGAACAGCGAGCCATCGCCCGCTGCGTGCGACTCGCGCCAGCGCACGCAGCGCTCGAGCCAGCGATGGGTGCGCTCGGTCGAACGGGCCGTGTACTCGCGCTCGACGTTGAACGGCGTGCACTCGTCGAACGCGAGCACGATGTCCCCACCGAGCTGAGCCTGTACCGCCATCGATGTCTCGGGCCCGATGAAACGCTCGCCGCCGTCGACGTAGGAGCGAAAGCGCACCCCCTCCTCTTCGATCGCAAGGATCGCGCCAGCGCGGCCACCGCCGCCCCGCCGGCCCTTGATCTCGTCGGCCACGGCGCCATGGCCCATCGAGAAGACCTGGAAGCCACCCGAGTCGGTGATGATCGCGCGGTCCCAGCCCATGAATCGGTGCAGGCCGCCGAGCTCGGCGATCAGCTCACCACCTGGGCGCAGGAAGAGGTGGAACGTGTTGCCGAGCACGATGTCGTAGCCGAGCTCCGCCACCTCCGCCGGGCCGAGCCCGCGCACGCTCGCGGTGCTCGCCAGTGGAACGAACGCCGGCGTTCGCACGTCACCGTGGGCGGTTGCCAGCACCCCCGCCCGCGCAAGCGAGCCTTCGTCGCGAGCGATGATGGAGAATGCGTCCACCGCGGGATCCTAAGAGAGCCGCGCAAGCGCCGAATGGTCCTCGCGAGCTTCCTCAGCGTCACGCAGAACCTGGGCTACCCACTGCTCGTGGTGATAGTCGCGATCGAGGCCCTTGGGGTCCCGCTCCCAGGCGAGACCGCCGTCATCTTCGCCGGCCTCGCAGCAAGCTCGGGCCGCCTGTCGATCGTGCTCGTGATCGTCCTCGCGTCGGCTGCCGCGATCATCGGCGACAACATCGGCTTCCAAATCGGTCGCCGCGGCGGGCGCAGGCTGCTCGAGCGGCCCGGCCGCTTCTACGCCGAGCGCCAGCGCGTGATCGCGATCGGCGACCCGTTCTTCGAGCGCCACGGCCCGAAAGCGGTCTTCCTCGGTCGCTGGATTACCGGCCTACGCGTCTGGGCATCGTGGCTCGCCGGAGCGAGCGCGATGAGTTGGCGCTCGTTCCTGGTCTGGAACGCGCTCGGCGGCATCGGCTGGGCGACGAGCGTCGCGCTCGCCGCCTACTTCGGCGGCAAGGCGGTCGAGCACGTCATCGCCGAGATCGGCCTCTATGCCTTGGTCGCTGCGGCGGTGCTGGTGGGCCTCGCCGTGGGCGTCGTCATCGTCCGCCGCCGCCGCCGGGTTTGACGACAACTTCATATTCAGGGGGACGCACGGTGGGCCACGCCGCGCGCCCTACTGCGGCACGCGCACCAGGCGCAGCGTTCAGACGAGCAGCGAGCGGCCGGTCATCCCGCGCGGCTGCTCGACGCCGAGCAGGTCGAGCACGGTCGGCGCGACATCCGCGAGGATGCCGCCGGCAGCGAGCGTGATCCCATGTCTCGTCACGATCATCGGCACCGGATTGAGCGAGTGGGCGGTCTGCGGCGTGCCTTCGGCCGTCAGCATCTCCTCCGCGTTGCCATGGTCGGCAGTGACGATGCACGCGCCGCCGCTCTCGTGGACCGCCGCCACGACGCGGCTGAGGCAGTCGTCGACGGTCTCGACCGCTCGCACGGCGGCTGGGATCACGCCGGTGTGCCCGACCATGTCGGCGTTGGCGAAATTGATGATCGCGAAGCGTGGCGCCTCCTCCGCCCAGGCGGCACAGAACGCGTCGGCCGCGGCTCGCGCGCTCATCTCCGGCTTGTAGTCGTAGGTCGGGACGTCACGCGGAGAGGGCACCAGCTCGCGCCGCTCGCCGGCCAGCGGTGACTCCTCGCCGCCGTTGAAGAAGTAGGTGACGTGCGGGTACTTCTCGGTCTCGGCGACGTGCAGCTGAGCCGCGCCGCTCGCGGCGATTACGGTGCCGAGCGTGATCTCCGGCCGCTCCGGCTTGAACGCAACCGGGTACGGCCAGCCTTCCTCGTACTCGGTCAGGATCGAGAGGTCACGAACCGGCGCCGCCCCGCCGCGATCGACCTCCGTAAAGGCCGGATCGGCGAGCGCCTGGACAATCTCGCGCATCCTGTCGGGGCGGAAGTTGAAGCAGAGCACTCGATCGCCGGCGCCGATCGGCAGGCCCTCGCCGACGACCGTCGGCTCGATGAACTCATCGGTCTCGCCGCGCTCGTAAGCCGCCGCGATGGCGGCGGCGGCGCTCTCCGCGCGATGCTCGGCGCGGGCGTGAGCGAGCAGGTCGTACGCCTTCTGGATGCGATCCCAGCGCTTGTCGCGGTCCATCGCGAAGTAGCGCCCGGTGACTGATGCGATTCTCACGCCTCGTTCTTCGAGCTTGGTGACCGTGGCGAGCCCATCGTGCGGACCGGTGTCGCGTCCGTCGGTGAAAGCGTGGACGATCAGCTCCGCCTCGCCGAGTTGGATACCCAGCTCGATCAACGCCTCCAGGTGCTCGACCGATGAGTGGACACCGCCATGGGAGACCAGGCCCAGCAGGTGAACACGACCGGGGCGGCCGAGCACCGCGCGCAGCACCGGGTTGGCAGCGAGCGCTCCGTCGCTGCAGGCGTCGTCGATCCGCGTCAGGTCCTGACGCACCACCGAGCCCGCCCCGAGGTTGAGGTGGCCAACCTCCGAGTTCCCCATCTGCCCCTCCGGCAACCCGACCGCGCGCCCGCAGGTGATCAGCTCCGTGTGGGGGTACGCCGCCCACAGCTCGTCAAACACCGGCGTCGAAGCCAGACCAACGGCGTTGCCCGGTCCCGGCGCCGCGATCCCCCAGCCATCGAGGACCACGAGGCAAACCGAAGGCACAGCTCGTGGGTCGCTCATTGCGGCGCGGCCGCGCAGATCGCCGCAAACGAATCCGCCGTCAACGATGCGCCGCCGACCAGCGCTCCGTCAACGTCCTCGAGCGCGAGCAGCTCGGCCGCGCTGTCGGGCGTTACCGAGCCGCCATAGAGGAGCCTCGCTTCCGCCGCTCCCGCGGCGGAAGTCTCGGCGAGCACCTGACGGATGAAGCTGACCGCCTCCTGGGCCTGCTCCGGGGTTGCAACGCGGCCCGTGCCGATCGCCCAGATCGGCTCGTAGGCGACGACAACCTCGCCGTAGCGAGCCGGATCGACGTCCGCGAGGTCCGCTTCCAGCTGCGCGCGCAGGTGCGACTCGGTCTCGCCCGCGAGCCGCTGCTCCTCGGTTTCGCCGACACATAGGATCGGCACGAGGCCGGCAGCCAGAGCCGCCGGCAGCTTCTGGGAGAGCCGCGCGTCGGTCTCGCCAAACAAGGCACGGCGCTCGGAGTGCCCGACGATCACGCCACTGACCCCAAGGTCAACCAGCATCGATGCCGAGACCTCTCCAGTGAACGCGCCCTGCGCGGCCTCGTGCATGTTCTGCGCGAAGACCGCGACGCGCGAGCCGCGCGAGCTGTCGACGATCGGTGCGAGGGCGGTGTACGGCGGGCAGATCGCGATCTCCACAGCGAGGCTGGCGACCCTCGGCAACAGCCCCTGAACCAGCTGCTCGGCCTCGGCCACCGTCTTGTGCATCTTCCAGTTGCCGGCGATCAGCGTTCCGCGGCTCAACGCTTGCTCCTCAGCCGAGCGCAGCGACGCCGGGCAGCGTGCGCCCCTCGAGCAACTCGAGCGTCGCGCCGCCGCCCGTCGAGAGGTGCGTCACCGCGTCCGCTAGGCCGAACTGCTGGAGCGCCGCGGCTGAGTCGCCGCCACCGACGACGGTGGTCCCAGTCGCGTGAGCGACCGCCTCAGCCACGGCTCGCGTGCCGCGGGCAAATGACTCGAACTCGAACACGCCCATCGGGCCGTTCCAGAAGACCGTAGCGCCGCCGGCGATCAACTCGCCGTAGCGGCGCGCCGTGCGCGGACCGATGTCGAGTCCCATCCAGCCGGGCGGCACCTCGACACCGTCGATGTCGCGGCGTGGCGCGTCCGGTGCATAGCGCTCGGCCAGCCCGAGATCGATCGGCAATACGAGCGCGGCACGCGCCGTCGTGGCTTTCTCGAGTGCCGCCTGGGCGGGCGCGAGCCCATCCGCCTCGCACATCGAGTCTCCAACCGCGTGGCCCTGCACCGTGAGAAAAGGGAAGCACATCGCGCCCCCGATCAGCAGCGTGTCGGCGATCTCAAGGAAGCGCTCGATCACCTCTATCTTGTCGGTGACCTTTGAGCCGCCGAGGACCGCGATCAGCGGCCGCGCTGGATCGGCGAGGATCGCGTTGAGCTGGCCGACTTCCCGCTCCAACAGGAGTCCTGCCGCCGTCTCCTTGACGTAGTGCGTGATGCCCTCCGTCGACGAATGGGCGCGGTGAGCGGAGCCGAACGCGTCGTTGACGTAAACGTCGCAGAGCTCGCCCAGCTCCTTGGCAAGCTCGGGATCGTTGTTCGTCTCGCCGGCCTCGAAGCGGATGTTCTCGAGCAGCACGATCTCGCCGGGCGCGAGGCGCTCGACGCACGCGCGAGCGCTTTCGCCGACCACGTCGCTCGCGGAGACGACGCTCGCGCCGGTCAGCTCGGCGAGGCGCTCGGCGACCGGGCGCAGCGACAGCGCCGGGTCGACGCCCTTCGGGCGCCCGAGATGCGAGACGAGAATGATCCGCGCGCCGCGTTCGCGGAGCGACTCGATCGTCGGCAGCGCCGCGCGAATCCGCGTGTCATCGGTGATCATTCCATCCCGCAGCGGGACGTTGAAGTCGACCCTGACGAGCACCCGCTTGCCATCGACGTCGGTGTCGGCAAGCGACCGCATCTCGAGGGCTAGAGGCGCAGCGTGAGGTCGGCGACGCGGTTCGAGTAGCCCCACTCGTTGTCGTACCAGCTCACCGTCTTGACCAGCGTCCCGTCGATCACGCTAGTCAGCCCGCCATCGACGATCGATGAGAAGGGGTTGCCGACGATGTCGCTCGAGACGATCGGATCCTCGGTGTAGGCCATGATCCCGGCCAGTTCGGCCTTGTCGGCGCGGTCGCGGAGTGCCGCGTTGACCTCGTCGACGCTGGTCTCGCGCGCCGCCTCAAAGGTCAGGTCGACGAGCGAGCCGACCGGCACCGGCGCCCGCACGGCAAAGCCGGTGAGCTTGCCGTCGAGCTCAGGCAGCACGAGCCCGACCGCCTTGGCGGCGCCGCTCGAGGCCGGCACGAGGTTGATCGCCGCGGCGCGTGCGCGACGCAGGTCCTTGTGCGGCATGTCCTGCAGGCGCTGGTCGGCTGTGTATGCGTGGATCGTCGTCATCAGGCCATGGCGGATGCCGACCGTCTCGTGCAGCACCTTTGCCATCGGCGCAAGGCAGTTGGTCGTGCAAGACGCGTTCGAGATGACGTGATGGCGCTCGGCGTCGTAGCGGTCGAAGTTGACTCCGAGCACGACAGTGATGTCCTCGCCGGTCGCGGGAGCCGAGATGACGACCTTGCGCGCGCCGCCGGCGAGGTGCTTCGCCGCAGCGTCGCGCGAGGTGAATAGCCCTGTCGACTCGATCACGACGTCGACGCCGAGATCACCCCACGGGAGCGCCGCCGGGTCGCGCTCGGCGAGGACCTTGATCGCCTGGCCATCGACGACAAGCGCGTCCCCCTCGACCTCGACCGTCCCGGGGTAGCGCCCGAACAGCGAGTCGTAGCGCAACAGGTGCGCCATCGTCTCGGGGTCCATCAGGTCGTTTACGGCGACCCACTCGATATCGGCCCCACTCTGCTTCGCGGCGCGGAAGACGCCGCGACCGATCCGGCCAAAGCCGTTAATCCCTACGCGTACAGGCATCCAACCATCCTTGCCGTGTCTGTTTTGTCCCGGCTGCGAGCGCGCGGCGCGGGAAGGCTATCAGTGCGCTTCGGCTACCCGTCCGTGGTCGCCCGTGCCACGTCACGGTGCGCAACCTGGACGAGAACGTCCTCGCTTCGGGCGTAGCGCTCGGCTAGGTGCTCAACCACCGCTACCGACCGGTGACGACCGCCTGTGCAGCCTATCGCTACCAGGAGGTGGGCCTTGCCCTCGCCCACGTACTGGACGAGCAGGAAGTCGAGCAGCGGCTCGAGCAGCGCGTAGAGCTCTGTCAGGCGCCCGTCGCGATCGATGAACTCGACGACCCGCGGATCGGTGCCGTCAAGCGCGCGCAGGTCCGGCTCGTAGTGCGGATTTGCGAGGAAGCGCACGTCGATCAGCAGGTCCGCGTCACGCAGCGGCCCGTGCTTGAAGCCGAAGCTCGCAAACGTCACGGCCAACTTCGTCGCGCGCTCGGCGCCAAGAAACGCGTCGACGAGCTTGACGCGCAATGCCGGTGAGGAGAGCTCAGTCGTGTCGATCACGAGGTCAGCGCGCTCCTTGAGCGGAGCAAGTTGGCGACGCTCGGCCGCGATCCCATCGCTCACCGAGCCCTCGCCGGCCAGCGGGTGCCGTCGCCTGGTCTCCTGGTAGCGGTTGCGCAGCGTCTGCTCGTCCGCGTCGAGGAACAACACGCGGTGGCTCAGCTCACGACCGCGGAGGTCATCGAGCACGGTCAACAGCGCGTCGAAGTACTCGCCGCCGCGCACGTCGGAGACGACGGCCGCGCGCTCGACCTTCGATCCGGCGTGAACGAACAGCTCGATCAGGCTCCCGATCAGCCGCGGCGGCAGGTTGTCGACGCAGAAGTAGCCGGCGTCCTCGAACACGTTCATCGCCGTCGACTTGCCGGCACCCGAGAAGCCAGTGATGATCACGAGGTCCTTTAGCGCGGAGCCCTCCTCGCCCGTGGCGTCAAGCGGGCTAATTGCGACCTCGGCAGGCGGTCCGGCCATCGCCCCTCATCGTTGCGCACGGCGCGGACGCGCGCCTCACTCGCGGGCTCCTAGCCGGTGCAGGTGGGCGTGCAGCTCGCGGCCGACCTTCGCCGGCAGGCCTGGCACCGACTGGAGTTGCTCGGCGCTGGCGGCCAGTACCTGGTCCGGCGAGCCGAAGTGGCTGATCAGGGCCTTCTTGCGTGCCGGGCCGACGCCCGGCAGCTCGTCGAGCAGCGAAGCAGTCATCGCGCGGTCGCGGCGTGCGCGGTGATGGGTGATCGCGAAGCGGTGCGCCTCGTCGCGGATCCGCTGCAGCAGCTGCAGCTCGGGCCTGTCGTGCGCGATCCGCAGCGGCTCAGACACGCCGGGCACGAACACCTCCTCCAGCCGCTTGGCAAGCGCGATGACCGCCACGCCCCGCTCTCGCGCCGGGGCGAGTGCGGCGAGGCCCGCCGCGAGCTGACCCTTGCCGCCGTCGATCACGATCAGGTTCGGCAACGAGGCGAAGCTACGGTCATAGCCCGCCTCGTGCGGGGACGTATCGACCTGGCGCTCAAAGGCAGCCATACGGCGCTCGAGCACCTCCGCCATTGCCGCAAAGTCATCAGAGCCTTCGATCGAGCGGATGCGGAACCGACGGTAGTCGGAACGGCGTGGCGCGCCGGCCTCGAAGACGACCATCGAGGCGACGGTGTGCGTGCCCATCAAATTCGAGATGTCGAAACATTCGATCCGTACAGGCACCGTGTCGAGCCCGAGCACCTGGCGCAGACCGTCGAGCGCCTCGGCGCGGTGCTCTCGGCGCCGCTCAGCTTTGAGCTGGTCTTCCTCGAGCGCGAGCTTCGCGTTGCGCTGCGCCAGCTCGAGGATGCGCCGCTTCTCCCCCCGCGCCGCGGCTCGGACCTCTACCGGACCGTCGCGCTTGCTTGACAGCGCCGCGACCGCGGCGGCGGACACGGCGTGCTCGACGACGATCTGGGACGGCACCGATGCGGCGGTGTCGTAGTACTGCAACAGGAACTCCTCGATCACCTCCTCGTGCGGCCGCTGACCCTCGTTCGCCAGGTAGAACGATTGCCGGTCCGAAAGCACGCCGTCGCGGACCTGGAAAACCTGGGCGTTGGCGTCGGCGCCGGCGAGCGCGACGGCGATTGCGTCGAGCGTCCCGACCGCCGAGTTCGCTACTCGCTGTCGCTCCAGTAGCGAGCGGACCGCAGCGAGGCGGTTTCGCTCGACCGCCGCCTGCTCGAACGCCTGGGCCTCGGAGGCTGCCTTCATCCGAGCCTCGAGCTCGCGCTCGATCCCCTTGTAGTTGCCTCGTAGGAACTCGGCGACCCCATCGATGCCACGGCGGTACTCCTCACGCGAGACGTAGCCGACGCACGGCGCCGCGCAGCGCTTGATGTGGTAATCGAGGCACGGCGAGCCGGAGCGGCGGCCCGGCTCGGCAGCGGTGCAGGAGCGCACGAGGAACACGCGACTCAGGACCTCGAGCGTGTCGCGCACTCGTTTGGCGTTCGAGTAAGGCCCGAAATAGGCACGTGAGCGACGGTGACGCTCACGCGTGAAGTAGACGCGCGGAAAGTCCTCGTCGAGCGACACCGCGATGAACGGGTAGGACTTGTCGTCGCGCAGACGGATGTTGAAGCGCGGGCGGTACTGCTTGATGAAGGACTGCTCCGCGAGCAGCGCCTCACCCTCGCCGCTGAAGACGATGTACTCGATCGAGGCGACCTCCGCGACCATCGCGTCGTGGCCGAGCGCGCCGCCGCGCCGATCGCTACGAAAGTGCGACGCAACGCGCTTGCGGATCGAGATCGCCTTGCCGACGTAGATCACCCGCTCGCTCGCGTCGCGGAACAGGTAGACGCCCGGTTGATCGGGAAGCTTGCGCCGTTGCTCGGCGAGATCAGGCATCGCCGAGCCTCGGGCGGCCGGACCGGTCAGCCGTGGTCAGTAGCTGCGCCAGACCTGGTAGACGCGGATCAGGCCGCAGAGGCACACGGCGAGGCCGCCAAGCTCGAGAAGACTGCCACCTGTCGAGCTGAACTCCTGCGAAGCGGCAATCAGCACAACGATCCCCGCGATCGCGGCGTAGAGAATGCCGCGGTCGAGATCGCCAAGCCCGTACAGCTCGAGGCGCCGATCGCGATACAGCCGTCCGACGAAATACGCCAGCAGCGCCGCTATCGCAACCGACAGCACTCCCGAGGCGACCCCGGCCGCGGTCTGCCCGCCCGGTACCGCGACGACGACGAGCGCAATGACGGCGAGGATCGCGATGTTCCGAGCGTGCTTCACAGAAACAAAATCTAGAGCAGTGTCTCCAGCTGCGCGTACGCTGCCTCAACAGCGCGACGCGCCGCCGTGTGCCGCGCAGCGCTCTTCGCCGCCTCGTAGCTCGTCGCCCAGGCGGAAGAGTCCGAGAGCTCTTCCTCGACCGCGGCGAGCGCCGCCTCGGCGGCCTCCACCGCCTGCGCCGCGCGGTCTTGCTGAAGCTGTCGATTCTTCGATGCCGTGGTGACCGTTACGTTGCTGCGCTTGCCGCGTGGCTTCTGATCCGGCTCGCGGGCCGGCGCTGAGGGTCGCGGCTGCGGCGCCTCGGTCGCGGCGCCCTGCTGCCGCTCGGCCCTGATACGGACGTATTCCGGCCAGCCCCCGCCGTAGCTGTGCAGAGTGTGATCCTCGAGCGCCACCGTGCGGCTGCCGACCGCATCCAGAAGCGCACGGTCGTGGGTGACCAGCAACACGGCTCCGTCGAACGCCTGCAGCGCGTCCTCGAGGGCTTCGCGGGATTCGATGTCGAGGTGGTTCGTCGGCTCGTCGAGGATCAGCACGTTCGCGCCGCCACTGACGAGGATCGCAAGTGACAGGCGGCGGCGCTCGCCGCCGGAGAGGCCGGCAAGCGGCTTGTCGGCGTCCTCGCCGCTGAACAGGAAGCGGCCGAGCAGGGCGCGCGCCTTGCCGGGCGTTAAGCCGGTTGCGCGCTGCGCCGCCTGCACCACCGTGCCGTCGCTGCCAAGCTCCTCGCCGTGCTGGCTCAGGTAGCCGATCTGCACGTTGTGGCCGCGGCCGAGCTTGCCCGATGCCAACGGTCGCAAGCCGGCGAGCGTCTCGATCAACGTCGTCTTCCCGGCGCCGTTTCGCCCGACGAGCGAAACGTGCTCGCCGCGCTCGAGCCAGAGCTCGCAGTGCTCCGCCAGCGTAATCGGCGGATCGCCGACTTCGATCCTCCCGTCTTCCAGGCCGAACACGACGCGGCCGCTCCGTTCAACCTCGCCGAACCCGAACGACAGTCCGGCGCCATCGGTCGGTGCCCGCGTGATCCGCTCGATCTTGTCCAGCTGCTTCTTGCGCGACTGCGCCTGGCGCGCGCGCGTGCCCGCGCCCCAACGCTCGACGAAGCGCTCCAGCCGCACGATCTCCGCCTGCTGGCGCTCGATCGCGCGGCCCAGCGCCAGCTCGCGCGCGGCCTGCTCTGCGCGCCACGCGTGCCACGTGCCGGGGAAGAAGCGGCTGCGGCCAGCTTCCAGCTCAAGCACCGCAGTGCCAACTGTCTCGAGGAACCAGCGGTCGTGAGCCACCAACGCGATCGCTCCATCAAAGGTCACCAACGCCTGCTCGAG
>DATAJI010000403.1:0-6247 GCA_036262195.1 Solirubrobacteraceae bacterium | reverse complement strand
CTGCGCCACGTTCTTGCGCTCGAGCGCCGTGCGCGCGAGCTCCTCGTTGCCGCCGGCGAGCGCCTGGCGAGCCTGCGTGTCGAGCTTGACGACCTGCTGCTGCATCTGCGCCTCCTGCAGCTGCAGGCGCTTCTTCGATGTGACGATGTCAGCGATGCCCTTCTTGACGTTCTGGAGCAGCTCGATCTGCTTGGTGTAGCTGTAGTCGAGCGTCTCCGCCGGGTCCTCGGCTCGATCGAGCATCTTCGAGACCTTGGCCTTGACGATCGTCGACATCCGGCCTGACATGCCAGGCATTCACGTCCTCCTTCGCGGGTTCATGCGAAGCGTAGCCGACGACTCGAAGTAGGTGGCGCGCCTCGGCGCATGCGCCGAGGCGGGGATCGGTGCATGCACCGATCCCCGGGTGGGTGCATGCACCCACCCGCACAGCCGAAGGCCGGTCTAGTAGCCGAGCGGGTAGCGCGCGAGGTAGCCCGCCGTCGAGTCCAGCGGCGGCCGCCAGCGCGGCCCGGGGAGCCCGCCCGGGTCGCCGGCGGTGCTCGTGTCGAGGCGGATCCCGGCGATCTCGAGGAACGCGTGGGCGGGGTTCGTGTAGACCGTGATCCAGGTGCCGGCGCCGGCGAGGCCCCAGGTCTCGAGCGCGGTCGAGTCGAGCGGGGCGCTCAGCAGGTCGCCGCCGTGGAGCGCGTAGGAGACCGTGCCGGAGCAGTCGTAACCCGAGTCGATGAAGCTGGCGTGGCCGCCGCCGTAGAGGTAGGGCAGGCCGATCAGCTGGTTGGCGGCCCAGATCGCCTGCTGGACGACCGGCGGCGCGGCGGCCGGTGCGGCGGCATAGCCGTCGGGGAGGATCGCGGCGGTGTTGCCGGGCACGGTCTGCATCAGGGCCGCGGTCAACGGCGCCGGACCGCTCGCAGCCGCGGTGGCCGTCGGCCCTGTGTTGGCGGTGCTGGCGGTTGGACCGGTCGGACCGGTGGTGCCACCGTTAGCGACGACTGGCGGCTGCGGATAGAGCGCGCCACCGTCGAGCTCCGCTGGCGTGCCGCCGGCGGCGGCCAAACCGACCGGTGCCCAGACGGCGAGCGCTGCGATCACGGCTAATGGCGGGACCTTGAGAAGGCGCATCGCGTTCAAGGTCAGCCTCGGCACGGCGGCCTGCAAACCATCGCGGCGCAGCCAAAGTTGCATACACTGGCCGGCGTGAGTGGAGCCGAGTCACCGGAGCGGACGGCGCCGGAGCACCGCGTGAGCGAGGAGGACGTGCGTCAGCTGATGGGCGCCTCGACGCCGCATTTCGCGCTCCAGCTGCGCGAGCGGATCGCAAAGCTGATCGCGCCGCTGCCCGCCGACGATCCGGCGCGGCTGCTCGGTGAGCGGGAGATCCGCCGGCTCGACGAGCTCGCGCTCGACGGCGAGACGCGCGGCGGCGGAGCCCAGGACGGCCAGCGCCCGCTCGCGTCGCTGCGCGACTAGCTACCCGCTAGGCCGCACGATCCCAGCACCGTCGCGCGCTAGGCTCGTTGGTCGATGAGCGTCCCGAGCACCGAGCCGCTGTTCGCCGGCGATCCGGAGGGCGAGGGCAGCGGGCTCCCTGGCCCCTACCCCGTCGGCCGTTACGCGGAGCGCCTGCGTGAGCAGCTCCGCTCGTTCACCCGCGTTCAGCTGACCGGCGAGATCGCGAACCTGCGACCGCCGACACGCGCGCGCGCCTACTTCGAGCTGCGCGACGCCGACGGCGCGCTGCCCTGCGCGATGTGGCGCACCGACTGGGAGCGGCTGGGGGCGCTCACTGACTCGCTCGCCGACGGCATGGAGGTTGTCGTTGCCGGTGGCTGCGACTACTACCCGGGGAGCGCGAGCGCCTCGCCCGCGTTCAGCTTCGCGGTCAGCGAGCTGCGCGTCGCCGGTGAAGGCGACCTGCTCGTCCAGATCGAAGAGCGGCGCCGCGCGCTGGCGGCCGACGGGCTGCTCGAACGCCAGCTTGCGCTGCGCCGGCCGGTGCTGCCGCGCACGATCGGCATCGTCTGCGGCGAGCGCGCGAAGGCCGGTGACGACCTGATCGCGGCGCTCGAGCGGCGCTCCTGGCGCGGGCGCGTCGTCTGGGCGTTCGCCCCCGTCCAGGATCGCCATGCCGCACCGCGGGTTGCGGGCGCCGTGCGAGACCTGGCGGCGACCGGCGTCGTCGACGTGATCGTCGTCACGCGGGGAGGCGGCTCGCTGACCGATCTGCTCGCCTTCTCGGACGAGGCGCTCTGCCGCACCGTGGCCCTGCTCGCGGTCCCGGTGATCGCCTCGATCGGCCATCACACCGATCGCACGCTGCTCGACGAGGTCGCGGCGGCGAGCTGCTCGACGCCGACGCATGCCGCGGAGGTAGCCGTGTCGCTCGACTGCAAGGAGGCCGGGAGCCTGCTCGCCGCCACCGCGCGGCGGCTGCGCCGCCATTCGAGCGGCGCCGTGGTCGAGCGGGCGCGCGTGCTGGCCGGTCTTTCGCGGGCGCCGACGGAGCACGTTGCGCGTCACCGGCGGGGCCTACACCGCCAGGCGCAGGAGCTCGCTGCCGCCAGTGACCGTCGCCTTGCGGGCGGGCGCGCGGCGCTTCTGCGCGACGCCGGACAGCTTGCGCGCCGGCACGAGGGCGCGCTGCGCGAGATGCTCGTGCGCCGCCCGGCGGAGCTCGAGCGGCTCGCGATCGCGCTGTCGGCGCATGATCCGGAGCGCACGCTCGCCCGCGGTTACGCGCTCGTCGAAGATCCGGCGGGGGAGCCGCTGGCAAGCGCGGCGGCGGCGCGCGCTCAGGGTGATGTGCGGCTGCGCTTCGCCGACGGCCGCCTGGCGGCGAGGATTGCCGAAGATGACCGCTGAGCACGACTACGAGAGCGCCGCGGCGCGCGTCGAGGAGATCGTGCGCCGACTCGACTCCGGCGAGGCGGGCCTGCGCGAGACGCTCGAGCTCGTGCGCGAGGGCCGCTCGCTGATCGAGTTCTGCGCCGCCGAGCTGGCGGCCGTCGGCGGCGAGCTCGAGGCGCTGCGCCTCGACGAGCTCGTCGTAGCGCTCGACGAGGCGAACGGGTGAGGGGGCTGCGGGAGCCGCGCTTTGCGCGGCTATCCTCGCCTGGCTCGTCTGCTGTCGCGTGGCGATGCGCGCTGAAGCTCATGGATGATCGGGGCGTTTGTGGTGCGGTGCTTTGAGGGCTGCTAGTGGTGGGCCGGCTGGTGGTGGCGTTGGCAGCGGGCGCACGTGGGATCGCATTGCCGGTCTCGAGCTGGTGATCGATGGCTATGCGCTCGAACGGCTCGACGCCGACCTCGGCGGCGATCGCGTCCGCTCGACGACCGTGGTGGCGTTGCGCGGCGGCGGACACGAGGGCCTTGGCGAGGATGTCACCTACGCAAACGCGCACCACGACGCGCTGATCGAGGCCGGCGCGATCCTGCCGCTCGCCGGCACCTGGACGCTCGCCGCGTTCAGCGCGCATCTCGCGACGCTCGATCTGTTCCCGGACCAGCCCGAGAACGAGGTCTACCGCCGCTACCGCAACTGGGCCTTCGAGTCAGCAGCGCTCGACCTGGCTCTGAATCAGATCGGCGAGCCGCTGCACGCAGCACTCGCGCGCGAGCCTGCGCCACTGCGCTTCGTTGCATCGCTGCGGCTGGCGGACCCGCCGACGCTCGAGCCGATCGAGCGGCGCCTGGCCCAGCATCCCGACCTCCAATTCAAGCTCGACCCGACGCCAAGTTGGGACGCCGAGCTGATCGCCGGGATCGCCGACCTCGACGCTGTGGCGGTCGTCGATCTGAAGGGCTTCTACGCTGGCTCGGTGGTCGACAACCCGCCCGAGGCCGGACTCTACCGCCGCGTCGCCGAGGGCTTCCCAGGCGCCTGGATCGAGGATCCGGCGATGACGGTGGAGACCGAGCCGGTGCTCGCGGCGCACCTCGAGCGGATCACCTGGGACGCGCCGATCCACACCGTCGACGACGTTCGTGGGCTGCCGTTCGCGCCGCGGATGCTGAATGTCAAGCCCTCGCGGCTCGGCAGCCTGCACGAGCTGCTCGACCTGTACGACTACTGTGCCGAGCAGGGGATCGGCAATTACGGCGGCGGGCAGACCGAGCTCGGCATCGGTCGCGGACAGATCGAGTACCTCGCGGCGCTGTTCCATCCCGGGACGCCAAACGATGTCGCGCCGGCGCCCTACAACTTCCATCCGCTGCCCGCGGATCTGCCCGGCAGCCCGCTCGCGCCGACGCCTTCGCCTACCGGCTTCCGCTGGGGCTGACACCGGAATTCGTCGCCAGCTACGGAAAACCGCAGCGCGATGCGGAATCTTTCCCTCGGAGGACTGGACAAAACGGAAAGATTACGCAAATATTAAGGCGCGCTTGAGGGTAGGCACGCAAACTACGCGTGCGACACATACCTCGCATCGCACCTCCTCCCTGATCCCACCGGCGCCCCGCACCCCAACGGGGCGTCGGTGCGTTTTGGTCACCGCGCCGCTCAGTCCGGCGCGTCGGCGACGTCGGCGCCTTCGGCGGGGGGAGCTGGCGTTCGCTGGCGGATCCTGACGGCGACGATCCTGTTCTCGCGCACCGACTCGACCCGCAGCTCATAGCCGTTCGCGCTAACGGTGTCGCCGCGCTTGGGCAGGCGGCCGAGATCGCTGAAGACGAGGCCACCGACCGAGTTGTAGGCCTCGCTGTCGGCGGGCAGCTCGACGCCGTAGTTGACGAGGTCGGCGATCGGGACGTGGCCGCCGACGTACCAGTCCCCGCCCGGCAACCGGCGGACGTCGCTGGCCAGCGGGTCGGTCTCGTCGGTGAGCTCCCCGACTACCTCCTCGACGATGTCCTCGACGGTGATGATGCCGGCGACGCGACCGTACTCGTCAGCCACGACAGCGAGCGCCGTGCGCTCGCGCTGCAGGTCCGCGAGGAGGTCGTCGAGCGGCTTGGTCTCAGGCACGATCGGCGCCTCGCGGACGAGCGACTCGATGCTGCCGTGCGGACCATCATCGAGCAGCCGGCGGGCCAGCGCGTTCGCGTGCACCACGCCACGGATGCGGTCCTGGTTCTCGTCCTCGGTGACCGGCAGGCGCGTGTGGCCGGAGCTGATGCAACGGCGCAGCGCGGTCTCGACATCGTCTGAGACATCGACGGTGACCACCGCCGGGATCGGCGTCATCACCTGCCGGGCCTCCTGCTCGTGCAGATGGAAGACCCCAGAGAGCATCGTCGCCTCATTGGATTCGAGCATCCCGCCTTCCTCTGAGTCGCGAATCAACCGCTTCAGCTCGTCGGGCGAGCCACCTCGGGTGATCCGCCGCTGCGGATCCACGCCGAGCGCGCCGAGCATCGCATTGGAGGCGACGCTGAGAGCGATGATGAACGGGTGGAAGAGGACGCGGAACCACTGCAGCGGCCGCGAGACCCTCCGCGCGACGGTCTCGGCGCGATCGATCGCGTACAGCTTTGGCACCATCTCTCCGGCCGTGATCTGAGCACTCGTGATCAATAGGTAGGCGACGACGGCTCCGGCCACGATCGCCACGCCATGCGCGACGACGCTGCCGAACGGTTGATCGAGCAGGTGGGCGAGGCCCGTCTCGCCGACTGCGCCGATCCCAATCGAGGCCATCGTATTTCCGACCTGGCAGGTCGAGATGTACTCGTTGATGTGCTCGAGCTGGCGCAGCGCCAGCTTTGCGCCGCGACGGCCCTCCTCGGCCGCGAGCTCGAGGCGCGAGTGACGCGCGCGGACCAGCGCGTACTCCGTCACGACGAAGAACGCGTTGAGCACGATCAACAGCGCCGCGATGGCGACGAGCAGCCAGTTCACTGAGAGACGGCCGCCCGCCAGGTCGCGGGCCTGTGGCTACTTCGAGGAGGTTCGTCGGTCATCGGGACTCAGGCCTGGCCACCGTAGCAGGCGCGCACGTCGAGTCAGCTGTAGGCCGTGCCTCACCCGAGCGCGTCGACCGCGTCGGCGAGCCCGAAGTCCCGCGCTGTGAGACCGCCGGCCGCATGCGTCGTGAGCGTAAGGCGAACGCGCTTGTAGCCGTGGACGAGCAGGTCGGGATGGTGGTTGGCCTGCTCCGCGAGCACGGCGACCGCGTTGACGAAGGCGATCGCCGCCGCGAAGTCCTCGCATTCGACGTCGAGCACGATCGCGTCACCCTCGCGGCGCCACGGTCCAGCGCTCAGTCGCTCGTCGATCTCCTCGTCAGATAGGCGTTCCATTCGA
>DATAJI010000402.1:0-1873 GCA_036262195.1 Solirubrobacteraceae bacterium | reverse complement strand
CGCCGCACCGTACCTGTTCCGCAGGCTCGCGGTCCCGGACGTCTGCCTAGCCTAGTTCGCATCCACGAACACTAACCAATTGAAGTTATTAATATAATCGGCCAGTTCGCGGGTGCGAAGCTCGGCGGCTGCGGGTAGTCTTTGGGATCATGCCACTGATTCCAACCAACAAACCCGTAGCCGCCGGAGCCGACAATGCGTCAGCAACGCACCATCCAGGCCAGCCTATTCGATCTGTTAGCCGGGCACGAGATCGGCCGTGAGCTGAAAGCAATGTCGAGGTGGCTGGACGAGCATCCGGCTGTGCTCGGCCCGGTGGCCGAAGATCTGCGTCGTTATGGGGTGAAGGCGACCGGGCGGCAGGGCTTGGCGGCGGAGTCGGTGCTGCGCTGCGCGCTGCTCAAACAGCACCGCCAGCTGAGCTACGAGGAGTTGGCGTTCCACCTGGAGGACTCCGCTTCGTTCAGAGCCTTCGCGCGGCTGCCGCTCTCATGGACGCCGAAGAAGTCGGTGCTGCACAAGACGATCAGCGCGATCCGAGCCGAGACCTGGGAGGCGATCAATCGAGCCGTGCTGGGGAGCGCCCGTCAGGAAAAGGTCGAAGCAGGCGATGTGATCCGGCTGGACAGCACCGTCACCGACGCCCTCATCCACGAGCCGAGCGACTCGAGCCTGCTATGGGACGCTGTCCGCGTCATGGCCCGGATGATGAAGTCCGCCGGGACCTTGGCCGGCGGCGCCGACATCGCATGGCGCGATCGGCGGCGCGCGGCCAAGAGAAGGGCGTACGCGATCCAGTTCACCCGCGGGCGGCCACGGCGCGTTCAGCAATATCGCGAGCTGATCGAGATCACCCGCGCGATGCTCGCTTACGTCGATGTGGCGGCCTCGCGCCTCGAGCGGGTGGCGGGCCCGATGGCCGAGGTCTGGCGAGCGACGCTGGCCCGCTACCGCCCGCTGGTCGAGCGGATCATCAGCCAGAGCGAACGTCGCGTTCTGCGCGGCGAGGTCGTGCCGGCGGCCGAGAAGATCGTCAGCCTGTTCGAGCCGCACGCCGACATCATCGTCAAAGGCAGCCGAGACACCCAGTACGGCCACAAGCTCAATCTTGTCGCCGGCAGGAGCGGCCTGATCCTCGATCTGGTGATCGAGACCGGCAACCCGGCGGACAGCGAACGCTTCCTGCCCATGCTGGAGCGGCACATCGCCTTCTATGGCCGCGCTCCGCGCCAGGCGGCCGCCGACGGCGGCTACGCCAACGGCTACAATCTGCAGCAGGCCAAGGCCCGCGGCGTCCGCGACATGGCCTTCCACAAGAAGGCCGGCCTCAACATCGAGGACATGGTCAAAAGCCGTTGGGTCTATCGCAAGCTGAGGAACTTCCGCGCCGGCATCGAGGCCGGTATCTCTTGTCTCAAGCGCGCCTACGGTCTGGCGCGCTGCACCTGGCGCGGACTCGCCCACTTCAGCGCCTACGTCTGGTCCTCAGTCGTCGCCTACAACCTCGCCCTCTTCACTAGGCTCAGACCGGCCTGAACTCCGCGTCCTCCGAGACGATCCGCCTGGCGAGCCAATCGTCGGGACGAACCATCGTGCCCCGCAATCCTCCGCAGGCCACTGCCGCGCTCGCCACTGCGGAAAACCCGCCGCGACAGCGGTCACGCAGCCCCAAACCCATTCGCTTGCCAACAAAAACAATGCTTTATGGACGCGAACTAGCCTAAGCTACCGCGGGCCGCCCGGCCCCGCTTGCGCCGGAACCACGCGCCAGCCGGTCGGGCAGGCATGGACGTAGGGATAGTAACCGGCAGGAGCGCTGCAGTAGTACCAGACTTGACCTGGCGGCGCGTAGGCCTCGGACGGGACGTAGTAG
>DATAJI010000401.1:0-16490 GCA_036262195.1 Solirubrobacteraceae bacterium | reverse complement strand
GACAGCCGCGGATCGCAGGTGGAGGCCCTGCGATACCGCGGCTGTCGCGTTCTGTGGAGGCGACGGCGGGGCGAGCCGGCTCAGCTTTGGCTGGTCATCCATCGGCGCGCTGCCCGAGGCGGCGAGCACGCTCGAGCTGAGCGAGGAGCAGATCCGCTTCCTCAACCCGGACCGGGCAAAGGCGCTGCGAGCCGGAGCTCGACCCCGCCGAAGCGTCTTCCTAAGCGCGGCCGAATCTAATCCGACACGTCAACCAGGTCGCCGACCATGAGCTGGCCGTAGACCCGCTCGGCCGTCGCTATCGGCAGCTCGACGCAACCGTTGGACTGCGGCGAGCCGTAGCTCGCGCGCGGATAGCCATGCACTGCGTCGCCGCCGTTGAAGTAGTTGACCCATGGGATGCCGGGGTCGTCGTAGTGCGTGCCGTCAACGTTCGTCCCGATCATCGTCGTCGACGTGTAGCGCACATAGATCGGAAATTCTCCGGTCTGCGTCGTGGCCCCGGGAACGCCGGTGTTGGCCGGGCTGGTGATCACAACCCGCCGGTTCTCGTGCACTTTCAGCAGCTCGGGGTTGGTGTTCTCGGTGACGGTCACCCAGGTGTAGGGGCGCGGGTTCCCGTGGTTGAGCGCCTCCTCGCGCACCAGCGTCCGCCAGATCGCGGCGTCCGGCGCAGTGCCGACGGGAACGTCGTGGTCCTGCTCCCAGACTTCGAGCGCACCACTCGTCGTCGGATCCATCTTTCCAACCTCGAGCGATGGCGCGTTGCGGTATTCGCGGCGCAGCCAGCCACGCGGAAGTGCGTAGGCGCGCTCGCTTGCCATCGCCAACGTCAGCGGGACGTTGAGGCCGACGCCGGAGAAGCTCTCGATCCGGTAGGGCAGGTAGCCGAGTCGCGCGAGCGCCTGCTGGAGCGCGCTCACCGACGGGCACGCGACGGTGAAGTGGAGTGTGCGGCTACTCCGCAGCCCCGTCTCGCCGGTGGCGGCGCTCCCGGCCGGGATCGTGAGCGCGTAGCTGCCACACACCGCGAATGCGTCACTCGGCGTGAACGTCTCGTGCGCGCCCCACGTCGTCCAAGATCCCGCGACGCGCGGGTCGAGCGTCGGCTGCGGGTCGCCCGCCGCGACGCTCCCGCTCAACGTGATCGTGACGTCGTCGGTGCCGCTGCGCAGCACCGCGGGCGGAACCTTCACGATCCGCGTCACCGGCCCGCTGGCGCCGGTCACGCTGCTAGCCCCACTCCCCCCGCTCACGCCCGTCACACCCGTCGCGCCACTCGCC
Organism: Solirubrobacteraceae bacterium; assembly: GCA_036262195.1. GTDB lineage: Bacteria > Actinomycetota > Thermoleophilia > Solirubrobacterales > Solirubrobacteraceae > Palsa-513. The sequence goes on along the minus strand of DATAJI010000401.1, from coordinate 15,206 downwards.
CCAGTCACGCTCGTCGGTCCGCTCGGACCGGTGGCAGCGGCGCCACTGGTGAGGCTGCCAAGGCACGCGACGGTGACCGCCGCGCCGATCAGGGTCAGGTGCTTTGGTTGCACACGCAAGCTCATCATGTTAGTCACGGCCCGGTCGTAGACCCGCTGCCTGTGCGCTCACTCCTCCCCCGCCACGCTCGCGCAAACCGGCTAGGAGGACATCACGGCCGGTCCTGGGAGGGGGTCTATTTTCCGTCCGCCAGCCACAGCGTCTTGGCGGCGCCGTAGCCCCGCGCAAAGCGGTGGCTTTCTCCAGCGCGGCGCGCGCTGACGGCGCACCTCACCAGCCGCTGATCTCCCCGATCACCTCCGAGCCGAGCATCTCGAGCACCGCCAGCGGCTCGGGGCCGCGGATCGACAGATAAGCGACGGTGAAGCCGAGGTCGTGCAGCCCACGCAGTTGTGCGAGCAGCTCCGCCGGGTTGCTGTCGGCGCTGACGCCGAACGTCGTCGTCTTCTCGATCTCGCCGTAGTCGCGGCCTTCGCGCTCGCAATGCGCGCGCAGCACGTCGAGCTTGTGCGCTACGTCGGGGGTCGGAAATATGTTGCAGGCGTCCGCGTACTTCGCGACGAGCCGCAGCGTCTTTCGCTCGCCGGCGCCGCCGACCATGATTGGCGGGTGCGGACGGCTCAGCGGCTGGGGCGAGTTGAGCGTTCGAGCGAGGTTGTAGTGCGCGCCCTCGTAGGAGTGCTCTTCGCCGGACCACATCTGCAGGCAGATCTGGAGCGTCTCCTCGAGCCGCTCGAAGCGCTCCGCGAGCGCTGGAAACGGTAGGCCGAGCCCGAGCGACTCCTCCTCGTTCCAAGCTGCACCGATCCCGAGCCCGGCACGCCCGCCGGACAGCACGTCAAGGGTCGTGACCATCTTCGCGAGCAGACCTGGCTCGCGGTAGACGACCCCCGTCACAAGGGTATGTAGCCGTACTCGCTGCGTGTGCGCGGCGATGAAGCCGAGCGTCGTGTAGGCCTCGAGCATCTCGTGCTCGGGCGGCCCGATCACGTGGATCTGCCAGACGTGGTCCATCACCGTGAGCCGCGAGACGCCGACGCGCTCGGCGGTGCGGGCCAGCGTCGCGAGCTGCGGCGCGAGTTCCGCGGCGCCACCGCGCCAGCTGAAGTCAGAGACGTGATATCCAAGGTCCAACGCTTCGGCCCTCCGCTCGTTTCGGGTTTTGGCACGGTCGCACGCGAGCGTTTTCGCCCGCGCCTGCTGGCGGGGGGTGAGCTTATGCCCTACCACGGCAGTGCCCTAGACCCCAGTTGGGTGAGCTTAAGCCCTACGACGGCAGCGTCAGAGACATTTAACTTTCGGCTAGCTCACCGTTAGCGGGCTTGAAGCTGCGTGGTATCAACTAAGGACCATGACCCCGTCCGCAAGATCTCAAAGCAGGACGATCGCCGCCGTAGTGCTGATGCTCGCGATCACGGCAGGCGTCTTCAGCGGCCACTTCCTCTGGACCGCAACGGCGAAGAAGAGTCCGACGGTCAAGCGCCGCCTCGCGCCAGCTCAGTTCCCGTCGGGCGCCGGCAACGGCTTCACCGGCGGCTGCAACAGCGCCGGCTGCTCCTTCCACTTCAACGGCGGGGCGCCCGCCAGCGGCTCCCCAGCAACGAGCAGCGGCATCGTCCCGAGCTCGATCACGAACAAGGTCGACCCCGGGATCGTCGATATCAACACCAACCTCGGTTACCAGGACAGCGAGGCCGCTGGCACGGGCATGGTCATCACGTCCTCCGGCGAGGTCTTCACCAACAACCACGTCATCGTCGGCGCGACCAAGATCACCGCGACCGACCTCGGCAACGGCAATACCTACGTGGCGCACGTCGTCGGCTACGACCACGGCCACGACATCGCGGTCCTGCAGCTCGAGAACGCCTCGAACCTGGACACCGTGGCACTCGCCGACTCCAGCGCGGTCACCAACGGTGAGCGCATCGCGACGATCGGCAACGCTGGCGGTACCGGTGGCACGCCGACCGCCGCCACCGGCCAGGTCAACGGCCTCAACCGCTCGATCACGGCCGGTGACGAACTCGACGGCTCCGAGGAACAGCTAAGCGGGCTGATCGAGCTCGACGGAGACCTCCAGCCCGGTGACTCAGGCGGCCCGCTCGTCAACGGCGCCGGCGAGGTCATCGGCATGGATACCGCGGCATCGTCGACCTTCGAATTCGAGTCCTCATCGGGCAACGGCTTCGCGATCCCGATCAACGAGGTCGAGCGGATCGCGAAGAAGATCCTCGGCGGCACGACGACCGCGACGATTCACATCGGGGCGACGCCGTTCCTCGGTGTCAGCATCAACAGCACAAGCTCAGCGAGCGGCGCGGACGTTGCGAACGTCATCACCGGCACACCCGCTGCGAACAGCCCGCTCGCGATCGGCGACGTCATCACCGCGCTTGATGGCTCGACTGTCAAGACACCGTCCGATCTCACCGATCTGATCCTCCGCCATCACCCTGGCGACAGCGTCCAGATCACCTGGACGACACGGTCCGGATCCACGCAGAAGGCGAGCATTACGCTCGCCAGCGGCCCACCGCAGTAGCGCCACCTCCTCCTCGTAGCGCAAGAAGCCCCGCCGAGTGCGGGGCTTCTTCGTTTCGGCTGACGGGCGCGGCGCCGGGCGCGGCCGTTGTTCTCCAGTTCTTCACGTCTCGGTCACGCGATGGACACCCCGGCCCGCGCCGCCGCGTCGCAGACTCGCAGTCGCAGATCTTCGCTGACCGACTGGAGGGAACGACCGCGATGACACGTGATTCTGTAGTCCGCCTCGGGCGCATTTTGAGGCGTGCCAGCTCGACCCGCTCGCCGCTCCGCGGCCTCTCGCGGCCGCGCCGCGCGCTGGCTGGCGCCGGGCTGGTTGCTGTCGCATCGGCGACGCTGATGGCAGGCCTGTCGGCGGGCGCTTCGTCGGCCGGAACGTTCCGCCACGGCGGGTTCGTCGCCGCGCGCGACGGCCTCGGCGTCCAGCCCGGCAAGATCAAGCACGTCTGGTACATCATCCTCGAGAACAAGGCCTACGACGCAACCTTCACCGGGCTCAACAACAACACCTACCTGTGGAAGACGCTGCCCGCGCAGGGCGCGCTGCTGACGAACTACTACGGGACCGGCCACTCGAGCCTCGACAACTACGTCTCGCTCGCCAGTGGGCAAGCGCCCGTCTCAGATGACCAGGACGACTGCCCGGCTTACACGGCGTTGTCCGGCAGCGTGGATCTCTCGGGTTCGTTGGCGACGAACCCCAATTACGGCCAGTTCACCTCAGCGGCAGGTCCGAACGCAGAGCCGGGAACCAACGGCTGCGTCTACCCCAAGAGCGTCCCGACGCTGTTCAACCAGCTCGACGCCGCCGGTGTCAGCTGGAAGGGCTATGCCCAGGATCTCGACAACCCCGAGACGCCGTCCACCGGCACGCCACACTCAGCCGGCGTGTCGTTCTGCGGAGCGCCGGGCGCCGGCACCGTCGGGCCGACCGGCGGCAGCAGCACGACGTACCCGAACCCGAGCAGCGCGGACGCGACCGACCAGTACGTCGCGAAGCACTTCCCGTTCCCGTGGTTCGAGTCGATACTGGACTCGGGCGACTGCAGCGCGGCGCACATCGCCAACCTGTTCAGCTCGACTGACGGCCTCTACCACGATCTGCAGAGCGTGGCGAGCACTCCGGCGTTCAGCTGGATCAGCCCCAACAATTGCAGCGACGGACACGACGCCGTCTGCCACGCCAACAACCTGTCCGGCGGCTTCTCGGACCCCAACACCCCCAAGGCGCCGCTGAACTACACCGGTGGCCTGTACTCCGCCGACCTGTTCCTCGAGCACGTGATCCCCGAGATCGAGGCCTCGCCGGCGTTCAAGCAGGGCGGCCTGATCGACATCTCCTTCGATGAGGCGTACCCGCCGTTCACCTACAGCAACGACAGCTTCACCAACTCGAAGGACGAAGCAGCGGATGCAGCGACTTCGATCGCCGATGACTCGGCGGGCGAGACGCTGTTCGGCAAGAGCGTCAACGCTGAGCCGACCGGGCCGAACACGCCGCTGTCCAAGAACTCATCCGGCGACGAGCTCTACCCGGGGCCGGGATTCAACGAGTACATCGACCGTCCGAGCAGCTGCGTCGCGCAGACCGTGCCCTCACAGCCGGCCAGCCAGTGCTTGCTCGGCGCCGCCGGCAGTGTCCCTGGTGCTCGTACCGACGCTTCGGCGAGCGCGGCGGCAAACAGCCCGACGGTCGTCGATCCGTCGATCGTCGCGACGGACGCTGGCCGGTCGGTGAGCGGTACCGGCATCCCGGCGGGCGCGTTCGTCGGCCAGGTGACCGATACGCCGACGGTCCCGGCAACGGCCAGCGATCCCGGCGAGGTCGGGTTCTTCACGCTGGTCAACTCGACGGGTCAGGCGCTCGACACGACCGCCGCGGTGAGCGGGGTCACACTCGGTGCGCTAACGCCGGCAACCGACCCGCTGTATGACGCGACCGACGCGACGACCGGCGGTGGTGACACGGGCAGCGTGCTGATCAGCCCATACATCAAGCCGGGCACCGTCAGCAGCGTCTCCTACAACCACTACAGCTGGCTGCGCACGATGGAGGACCTGTTCAATGTCTCCTCGGCCTCTCCGGGCCTCGATGGACAGGGCCACCTCGGTTACGCCGCGCAGCCGGGTCTCGCGCCGTTCGGTCCCGACGTGTTCACCAACCCGTCGGGCAACTGAGCAACGCGCAGCAGACATCGGCAGATGGAAGCCGGGCCTCACGGCCCGGCTTCCGCCGTGCCGCCCGCGGCGGCGCTCTCGTCGTGCTTGTCGCGGCGGCGGCGTTCGGGCTGGGAGTGGCTTTGCGTGGATCGCCGTCCGGTCAGTCGAACCTGAACAGCTACGGCGGGCTACCGAGCTGGCTGCCGAAAGCCAAGATCACCGTCGGTCGCGTCGTTCAAGCGAGCGCCCAGCACCCGCAGCTGGCGGTGATCGAGGGTGACAGCGTGTCCGCGCATCTCCCGAGCGGACAGGTGATGGCGACAGCCGTGGGACCGACGGTTCCGGCCGATGCCGCGGAGAAGGAGCAAGGTGACAGCCCGACAACCACGAACGCCACGACTTGCACCTTCACGGTCAAGCTGAGCGGCACCTCGGGCCGCGTGCCGATCAGCGCGCGCGCCTTCACGATCATCGACGAGCGCGGACAGGTTTCCCATCTCGGGGTGAGCGCCGCCGGAGGTGTGTCCCTACCGGCGCTCGTTGCACCCGGGCAGACGCTCACGCTGACGATGAAGTCAAAACTGCCCGAGGGCGAGTACATCCTGCGCTGGTCACCGAACGGCGCCAAGGTGCTCGTCGGGTGGGAGTTCAACGTCGAGCTCGACTGAGGCGCCGGCCCGCTACTCCGAGCCGCCAGCGAGGATCAGGCGGCTGCTGCGTGCGGCTCGTAGAGCTCGGTAATCGTCGCCGCACTCAAGATGGCCTCAGCGGCTATTGCCGGGTAGGCAACGCCGAAGCGGCCATCGGGTCGGCAGTCGGCGACTTCCAGGAGCGTGCCGCCAAGACGCGAGCGCCATGTCGAGCCCGCCCGGATTTCGGGTGAAGCCTTTGTTCCAGTGCTATCCGGTTTGCTCACGCCTGAAAGTGTCTCGCCGCCCCGGGAAACCTTAGGGGCAATCCTTCCCCCCTGCCGTCCTCCGCCTAGTGTTTAGACGCCGAGTGCCCCGCATTTTGCGAGGCTTTCGTGCATCGGCCGTCTGGTCAGCTCGCGGCGGTAGCCGTCATCTCTCACCGCCCGACAACACCGTCGTCAGGGCCCACCGAAGCGCTCGCGAAGCGCAAGTATGTTGTTGACGTAGACCTGCGTCGCGGGAAAGATGCCGTAGCGGCGGACCGACGTGAGGCCCTGGATATACGCCGCGGCCGCAAGCGCCTGATCGCCTCCTGTCGAGAGGAGCAGCGAACGCAAGAGGAGCACGCCGGCGCGGACATTGTCGATCGCTGAGGCCGGCTCGAGCGGCGTGCCGCCAGCCATTGTCTGCTGGATCCAACCCCATGTTCCCGGCAGGATTTGCATCACACCGCGGGCATCGGCGCTCGATACGAAGTCGTTGTTGAACCCGCTCTCTTGCCAGGCAATCGCAGCCGCCAAGGATGCTGGGACGCCGTTCGCGCCCGCGACCTGCTCAACCTGCGAGGCCGTCACCCGCTCAGGCGTGGGATAGGGCGGACCGCTCGACGAGCGTGTTGTGTCCGTCACGGCCGCCTCTGACGCTGACCCCGAGCTCTGCGGCAGACTCAATACGCGACCGGCTATCAACACGTCGCTCGGACGAATCCCATTTTCGGCGGCGAGGCCGACCATGCTGAGGCCAAAGCGTGCGGCGATCCCCGACAGAGTGTCGCCGCGCCGCACGGTGTATGTCGCCCGAGATGTCGATGTCGATGTCGAGGTCGAGGTCGAGGCCTCCTCGGCTGCGGCGCGAGGCCCGCGGGGCGGAATCTCTAACCGTGAGCCGGTGATGAGCTCCGCGTCAGGAGCAAGCCCATTGGCGCCGGCAAGCGCGGAGACCGAGAGGCCATCGGTCGCGGCGATTGAGGTAAGGGATTCCCCCTTGGCGACCACGTGAGCGACATCTGCACTCGCAGCCGCGGGCAAGGCAAGCGCAGCAGTCCCCGCCAGTGCCAAGACGATTCGCAGTCGCATTCCACGCAGTCTGCTTGCTCGCGCCTCCAGGTGGAAACGCTGCAACGCTTCGCGCAGACGTTCGCCGACGCGCGGCGCTTCGCGATGGGCGATACTGGGCTAAGACATCCCTGCAAATGGATGGTTTCTTAGCGGAAAGGTCGGAACCGGGGTACGCACCATCCGAGCGCGATCGAGCAGTCTGCCTAGTCTGATCGCGCCCGGATCGGCATTCGTTCATCGACTCACTTTCGATGCCGGGACAATGGTTGGCGATCAGTGGGTTGGGGCACGCCGAGCGCGTGGAGCGCGTGGAGTAACCGGTCCACGGCCCGTCAGTGATTACGAAGTCGAGGCGGCTCTTCCGAGCACTGCGGATGATGCGTAGCCCGTTGCGCGATCGGCCGACCGCTGAGTTCTCGGTGTTCGGCCAGAACGCAGCTCCCTTTCCCCGGCAAGCAAGGGAACGGCGGTTGTCACCGGTCGCCAACTCTGCGGCTTCGTGTATGTTCGCCGCCGCTAGCCGTACTCGACCCACGACTCGAGTGAGCGCGTGATCAATACATCCGACCTGCTCGGCACACCACAGATCGCCGGCGTCGCGGTATCGCCGATCGGTCTGTTCAGAAAGGCGGAGAGCGGCCAGACCGCGTTCGTGGGCGGCGTTGTTGTAGGTGGCGCGCTCGGACTAATGGTGGGCGACAAGCTCGGCGGCAAGCGCGCCGCCCAGCAGCGCGCGCAGGACGCCGCCGTCAGCAACAGCACCCCCGACTGCGGCAACCTGGGCTACCTCGCCGTAACGGACACCGAACTCGCCCTAACGACCACCGAATATTCAAACCGGGCTGGCACGCGGCTCGGACAGCTGGTCACAAGAGTTCCGCGCACCACCATCGCGCACGCCGAGCTCGCCGGCGGATGGCAGCACCCGACGCTCCATATGTTCTCCCCCGCTCCGCTGCGCATTACATTTACCGATGGCACCGCCTGGGCGTTCGAAGTCAACCGGTTTGCACGCCGCCGTGCCAAACATCTAGTGCGGACGCTGCGGAGTCACTAAGTCGCGCTCGCGCGGGGCCCCACTCTGCCCGCTACGCCGGGCCAACAGTATCGGCGACGAGGCGGCCGAGCCGCTAGTTTCCAAACCCGAGGTTCCTTCGAAGACCCGCCGCCCGCAGGGTTACGCCAGCGAGATGAGAGCAAGAGCACGCGGCCAGGCCGCTCGCTACCGTCATCGCGGCCACCGCGGGACTCGCCAGGTAGGGGTAAGCGAGAACGCGAGCCTCCCCCTCCCGCCGGTTCGCCTGATGACGTGGGTGACGACTGCTCTAACGGATCGTGCGCAGACCGCCAGGTGGCTCCGCACCGCGACGCGGCGGCTCGCCATCTGGGCCTGTTAATGGCGGACCGCGCCTGCCTAGCACTCGCGCAGCGCCTCCGCCTGTCGGTTCTGATCACCGACTGTGACCGGCCCAAACTTCAGATCGGCGTCGAGATTCGCCTCGCGCGCCCGTAACCGGCCCTCAGCCGGAGCCGCGTGACCGCGAGCTACCGTGTGCCGAGCCCGCTCGCCTCTGGGCGGTCCTCCTGGGCGAACGCGGTGGCGAGGAGACAACCAGTCGGACACTCGCGGGGGGCGGGGATCGGCCGGTTGGCGCAGCGGCCTTAACGCACAGCACCTGAGCCCCCTAGGTGCTGCGGTTTTCGTTAGTCTGAGCCCGCCCGCAGCTGGACAAAGTGATTCATGGTGTAACTGCGGTCCGGCGCACTCAAAAGCGACATGACGGGGGAACCGATGAGATCTGGATCTGATGGCGTGGCAGGCTGGCATCATGGGACTTGATGCCAGCGAAATGCTCGGCTCGCAGCAGCTCGCGGGCGTGAGGGTCAATCCGTGGGGCGCGATGCGCCGGCAAACAGCCCACACCTCGAGCGCCGCGAGCGGCGTCTTCGTCTCGGGCCGGACCGTGGTCGCCGCGGGCGATGCGATCGGCGGTAAGAAGGGTGCCGAGACGAGGGAGCGCTGGGCGCAGCTCGCCGCCGCCACGCCGCAATTCGGCCCGGTCGGGTTTCTCGCGCTCACCGCGAACGAGCTGGCCCTGATGACGACCAAGCTCACGCAGCCGGCGAGCACGAAGCTCGAGGGCGTGGTCGCCCGCGTCCCGCGTGGCGACGTGGTATCGGCCGAGCTCGGCGGCGGCTGGCCGCACGTGGCCTACTACATCCTCAGCGCGGCGCCGCTCACGATCACGTTCAGAGATGGCAGCGCTTGGCAGATGGAGGTTTCGCGCTTCCTACGGCGCAACGGGAAGGCCCTCGTGCGAGCGCTCAGTGGCTAGCGTCGAGCGCCGCATCGCTAGCTCCGCGCTCATCGAGAGCGCGCCCCCGCCCTCCTGGCCCGCGGGGCTCGAATCCGCCTGCGATACGGCGGTGTCGGATACGGTGGTCACGGCCCACGCGATACTGGGCTCGAACCAGTGACCTCCGCCTTGTCGAATCGGCCGGCGGCGGCGGCGTCGTTGATCTACGTCGCCGAAGACGGCGATTTCCTGGCCTTTTCGCAGCCACCGCGTTCGGCCAGACGACGTGGCGCGACGTAGGTTGTGGGAAACGTGTGGGACGTATCGTGGGAGTCGTGCCCCAGCTCGCGAACCTTGAGCATGACTGCTTGCACGCGGTTGCGCAGCGTTCGTAACCTCCGGCTGGGTCCCGGTGCTGTCGGCGGCGGGTTGGGGGGAGCGCTTGGTCCCATTGGGTCCGGGGTGCTCACGCCGTGCGAGCGCAGCTGGCGGTCCGCGCGTCGCGCGGAGTCAGGACTGTCCTAGTAGTGACCGGAGGCGAGCAGCAACAGATCGAACATGGCCATGGCGGTGCAGGCCAGGCTGAGCCCCATCACGATCAGAGCGCTCGTTTGGATGTCAGTGTGACTCATAGCCACCTACCCCGACCGGCGCGGGCAGATCCTCCCGTAGCGCTGCGTGCGTGATCCTCTCTCTAGGGCCGTCGTGGGAGTCGTTGCCCGGCCCGAATAGCTCGAACACGATCAGAGCCTGGCGGACCAGCACCAGCGCGACCAGTGCGAACGCCATCAGCCAGGCCGCGCCGTCGAGGTGATCGCCAAGCGAATGCTCCACGGCAACAACGCCGAGCGCGAGCAAGACTGGCACGAGTGGGGCTATCAGCGACACGAGCGACGGTCTGTCGTGTACGGGGCTTCGCACCGCCTCGCCGGTCGGCCGCGAGGCGAACGCGGCGAGCCCGATCCCGAGATACGCGACAAACCAGCCGGTGTCGATCAGGCCCGGGCTCGTGTAGCTGGACGAAGCGGTCAGGTAGGTGTAGGTGCTGTCCGAGAGCGCCATCACGAGCAGCGCGGCGAGCAGGCACCACAGCGATAGCCGGTCACCGCTCGTCATGCCGCGGATCGCAAGCACGATGAAGAACACGATCACCACATCACCGAACGGATAGGTCAGTCCGACGATTCCTGCCCAGGTGCCGGGATTGCTGCTGCGCCAAAGCGGACCGAGAACGAGCGTCCAACTGAGGAACAGCAGCGCGGTCGCGACGACCAGCCCGTCGAAGACCGAACGCGCCTTGCGCGTTCCGCTCCCGTGCGTCGCCGGGTGCACAACAAGCGCGGCAACCGCGACTGGAATTGCGCTCAGATAGCCGACATCCGCCCAGGACACGACCGGCACGGCCACGGTAGCGATCAGCGCGTAGTAGCCCCAGATCATCTCGGCGAGCGCCCAGCAGGCCGTGGCACAGCCAAGCAACGTCCAAAACAGCCGCATCCGCCCACCGTGGCGAGCTCGGGCACGCCAGCAGAGCGCACACGCGCTCAACGCCGCGATCGGCGTGAATCCGTCGTCCACCCAAAGCGTTACGTGGACGCCGCCGATGCGCAGCCCGACCCAGACCGCGAACGCGGCCGACGCGAGCGCGACCAGACCTACTGCCCCGAGAAATCGCGGGCGCGTGAGAACGCGCTCCATAACACAACCATCGACACACGAGCTGGACCCCTTGACCGCCAGTGCCAAATCACATCGCGTGCGGGCAAGGCCACGGCGCTGCTGAGCCCCCAGATTCAACGACCCCGCGGGACGGCTACACAAACGTCCACGTTGTCGCTATGCGCGACGAGCGCGAGAATCGTCTCGAACGCCGCGCTCCCAGCACCGACGATCATCGCCGCTCGCAGAACCGTCACCGGAACAGGTCCAGCCTCGAGGATCGTCGCGGCCGGGGCAACCGCCCCCTGATCGTTGCTCGGTTGGCGAGCAGGTCCTCCTCACTGCTGGGCATCGGTGACGTCCTCGTCTGGAGAGTCATCGAGGGTAAGGCAACTCGCTGCCGCGGCCAGGTACACGACACACAGCCCAATCGGACGTGGGATGAATGTGGGATTGCCGGACCCGCGCAGCCCGTCCCACAAGTCCCCTCCAGACAGAAATGGCGCCGTTGCGGCAGTTTCCTGAATGGGCGATACTGGGCTCGAACCAGTGACCTCCGCCTTGTCGAGGCGGCGCTCTCCCAGCTGAGCTAATCGCCCTGGGTCCGCAAGCCTAGCAACGGGCATACGGTCTGAGCGACGCCGCAGGTAGGCTTGGAACTCGCTTGGCGACGTGGCGGAGTGGCTACGCAGCGGCCTGCAAAGCCGTCTACGCCGGTTCGATTCCGGCCGTCGCCTTTCGGGGGTCAGTCGACCGTGTCAACGCGCCTTGCGTTCGCTCGAAGGCCGCTCGAACGCCAGGCTGACGAGGAGCGTGCAGGCGCTCAACCTTTTCGCTCGGGAGACGATGACTGGGGATCATCAACAGACTGGCTGGGGAGGTTTGCCGTCGCATGGCTTGGCCGAACACGTCAGATTCGCCGCCAATGTTCAACTCGCGCGAAGACATCGAGCGGATGTGCCTGAGCAACCTGCTTGCGCGTCCCGATGAGCGAGTGTGGTTCAAGGACCGGGAAAGTCGCTTCTTGCTGGTCAGCGACAACTGGCTTGCCGCGGTCCGCAGCGCCCAGGCTCCGGACGAGGTCATCGGCAAGACGGACTTCGACTTCTTCAGCAGGCCCCACGCGGAGGCCGCACTCGCCGACGAGCGACGCGTGCTCGAAACCGGCCAGCCGATCCGCGATCAGGTCGAGCGCGAGACGTTCGCCGATCGCGACGACGCGTGGGTATCAACGACGAAGCTGCCGCTCCGCGACCGGGGCGGGGCGATCGTCGGCACGTGGGGCTTCTGCTATGACGCAACCGCCGAGGTGGAGGCCGCGGCCAGACTTACAGCGAGCCGGGAGAGCACTGAGCGCGGACTGTCCGCGATCGTGCAGCTGATCGACGGCTTCACCGAACTCAGCACGCAAACCGAGCAGGTCGCCGCGCTACTGGACGGCTTGGTCCAAGGCGAGATTCGCGACATCAGCAGCTTCTCCAGCGTCATCGACGGCGTTGCCGAGCAGACCAAGCTGCTCGCACTGAACGCCGCGATCGAGGCGGCGCGGGCCGGCGAGCACGGACGCGGCTTTGCGGTCGTCGCCGATGAGGTTGGTCGTCTCGCGGCCGAGGCTGCGGCACAAACCGCTCAGATCGCCCAGACCATCGCGCGCACGCGCGCCCAACTCGACACTGTGCAAGTGGCAGCGGGCGCTGCGCGGGGACGCGCTGCGGCGGGCGTCGCGGACGCAGACGTGGGCCGCTCCGCCCTCGAGCAACTGAGCGAGCTGCTGGACGAGTCCAACGAGCGCGTCGCCGGCTTCGCGCTCAGCTAGCGCACGGACACACCGCCTCCGCGACGCCGGCGCGCTGCCGCTTTCGTGACGGCGCTATGGTGAGCGGCATGGACGAAGGCCTGCCAATCGCGTACGTGGTACTCGAACGGAACGTGCCTGTCTACGCCTCCGGCGGTGAGCTGGTCGGAACCGTCGACCACGTCGTCGCCGCCGTCGAGCAGGACATCTTCCACGGAATCGTGATCGCCACCGGCAGCGGCCGTCGCTTCGTCGGCGCCGACCAGGTGGCCTCCCTGCACGAGCATGGCGTCGACCTGCGGATCGACGACGCGGAGGCGTCGACGCTTCCCGAGCCCCATGGCGGGGCGCCGGTCTACCGCGACAACGAGCCTGGAGTCAAACCCGGCCGCTGGCGCCACTTCGTCGACACGATGGAGGGTCGCGCGGCGCGCGAGAACTTCAAGGAGGAGAAGTAGCGGAAGCTTGCCGCGGTGGCGCTCTCTCAGCGCACCGCGGACACGCGTGAGCGATTGAGCGGCTCAGCCTCCGCGGCGGGAAGCGGGCGGCGCACGCTCGGAGCGACTTTGGCTCCCGGTCGCGCCTTGTAGGTGTCCGCAGTGACCTCGTGGCCGCACGAGAGGATGAACCTGCCGTCGGCGCTCACAAACGGCTCGTCGCTCGTGAAGTGCTCCCAGGTGCTGATCACACCCGACGGGCGCCAGGCGTTGCACCCGTCGCAGAACAGCTCGATCTCAAACCCGCCGGGTCGCTGCAGCAGGTCGTAGCGCTGCAGGCGCACCCAGGACTCACCGGCGACGCGCTCTGCGGCGCGCAAACGATCCTGTAGACGACGGACCTCGCCAGCCAACCCGGCCGACGTCGCCTCGTGCTCGCGGAACGCACGTTGCTGCGTCTCCTCGAAGCTGGCGGCCAGCCGTGCGATCTGCGAGCGCGTGTCACGAAGCTCGCGGACGCCGCGAACCACGGCTCCCGCTGTCGCTCCCGCGAGTAGCGAGACGGCGGCCGCCCACGACCAAGGTGACCCGAGCAGCCCCAGCGCCACACCCAGGCCGAACCCCACGACAACCACCATCGCGACCAGCGCATACGTCTTGCTGACAGTCCGTCCAGTCAACGCGGAACGCAATCTGGCAGAGACCACGAAGCGCGTGTGCTCGTGACGCGCAAGTTGCGAAGAATTCAACGCTGCGAGCGGCGGCGCCGGCTTGCGGCTAGTCGCCGTCCGAGCCGCGCAGCCAGTCGCTGAGCTGCTTGCCGAGATCCCCGATCGACTCCCCGGCGTCGCGGAAGGTGTTGCGGAAGCGATCCGCGTAGTGAGCGACCGCGTCGCCCGCCTCGGCGCGCGGGCGCGGCGGCTCGTCGCGAGTGACATACGACCCGTTGACGATCCGGTCGTACTCCCCCGACTGGACCCACTCCATCAGCTCGTGGATGCGACGCACCGGCATCGGATGGGTGAGGTTGAGGTTCATCAGCAGGCGCGTCAGTCGCTCGAGCCCCGAGCCTTTCTCGTTGTACTCGCTACCCTGCGCCATGAACACGTCGAGATCGAGACGGTCGGCCTCGGCGCCCGCGGCGATCACCATTAGCAGGTGACAGACGGCGACTGGGTCGCGCGTAACGAGCGCGGCAGCCCGGTCGCAGCTCAGCTCGGCCGCGCGTGACCACTCGAGCAGCGCGTGCCGGAGCGGGAGTAGTGGCAGCGGAATGCCGGGCAGCGAACCGAGGCGCAGCAGGATCACGACGGCCGTGCGGTAGAGCATGTGGTCGGACAGGATGTGCCCGGCCTCGTGGGCAAATAGCGCTCGCTGGTGCTCTGCGTCGAGCAGTTTGACGAGCCCCGAGTGGACCACCACGATCGGCTTCTGGGCGCCGATCGCGAGCGCGTTGTCGACCGGCGGAATCGTTGTCAGATAGAGATCCGGTACCGGCTCCAGATCGAGCGTCGTGTAGGCGCGCGCGTGGGCGTGCCAGACGTCGGCCAGCTGGTCCTCACCGAGCCGGACCGACGAGCCGAGGTAGTACTGGCGTAGCGCCCGCTCATAGCCAAGCTCGATGAGCTTGCGTACGACCGTGTCGAGATAGGGGATCGACTGGAGCGCCGCGGTCGCGGCGCGGTCGGCGGGATGCTCGTATGCCTTCGACGAGATCCCCTTCAGCTGGTAGCCCTCAGCCGGCAGCGACATGGCGCTCATCACACTAGCGCTGTAGTGCCCAAGCGTCTACGAGCGGCCGGCGTCCAGGCCGGGCTTCTTCCCCGGGTTGAGCAGGTTCCTCGGATCGAAGGCACGCTTGACAGCATCGTGGAGGGCCAGTGCGGGCGGCGCCCACTGACGGGCCAGCTGGCCACGCTTGACCCACCCGGCGCCGTGCTCGCCCGAGACCGCGCCGCCGTAGCCGACCGCCATCGCGAAGAGCTCCTCTGCCGCCAGTTCGCTGCGCTCGACCTCGGCAGCGTCTGCCGGATCGACCAGGAAGCTCGAGTGGAGGTTCCCGTCGCCGGCGTGGCCCCAGCTGACGGCGGCCAGATCGTGGCGCGCGCCGATCGCGATCGTCTCCTCGATCGCATCGGCAAGCCGCTCCACTGGGACGACGATGTCCTCGCTCACCTTGCCGTGACGTCGCGCGGCGATCTGAACGCCGACGCCGTCGCGCCAGCGCCAGAAGGCGTCGATCTCGTTCCGGGCGCGCGGCGCGTGGAGCGCGAGCAGTTGCTCGC
>DATAJI010000400.1:0-2693 GCA_036262195.1 Solirubrobacteraceae bacterium | reverse complement strand
GTAGACCGGGTAGCAGGCGGCGGGCACGAGCGCGAGCTCGCTCATCGTCTGGTACTCGCTCCAGTCCTCGTGAGCGCTCGCGCAGGCGTCCTGTGCGGCCGCGTCGTCCTCACTGCCCTCGAAGCCGAAGACGGTGCCGGCGAGGTGTGGGAAGGAGTGCAGGTAGCCGCTCGACTCGAGCTGGTGGCGCGGCAGCAGCGGCGGAAAGCGCAAAGTCTCGGGTCCCTCGGGCGCGGCGGCCTTCGTCACAAGGGCGTCGAAGCCCGTACGGATCTTCTCGAACACGGCGCCGCGTCCGTAGAGCCCCGGAACGCCGCTCTCGATCAGGATCTCGCGCTCGAACAGCTCGCCGGCGAACTCTGCCTGGTCGGCGCTGGCCGGAAGGACCTCGGTCATCAGGCCTCCTTGGCGATCAGGAGCAGCCCGGCGTCGGTCGCGAGCAGGCGCTCGTTGGCGACCATCAAGCGCGCCGACAGGGCGTCGCGCAGATGCCGGCCTACGCTGTAGGGCGTGTCGTTCTTGTAGCCAACGATTCCGATCGCCTCGAGCGCCCCGCCGCACACGCGCGGAGCCTGCTCGGAGGCCGCCAGCTTGAGATTGTTGAAGCGCAGCACGCTCGCCATCGTCATCAGCCGCTCGCGTGCGCCATCGTCGTCGGCTGCGACGAAGTCCGCGAGCGCCTGCGACACCTCGCCACGCAGGAGCGACAGCTCGGCCATCACCTGCGAGAGTCGGCGCGCCGCCTGCGGCGGCTCCCCCGGCTTCTGGCGCGCGCTGGCTCGCACGAACGACCGCGCCCGCTCGAACGCCTCGGTGGCGATCCCGAGCCAGGCGTGCGACCAGAGGATGTGCGACAGCGGCACCATCGACTGGTTCATGATCTCGGCGAACGGCGTCGCCAGCACCTGCTCGGGCGCGAAACGGGCCCGCACGACGAACCCCGGCGAGCAGGTCCCGCGCATTCCCAGCGTGTCCCAGGTTCCGGCCGGCTCGAGCGTCACCTGATCCGAGCGCGTCAGCGCCATGACCTGGTCACCGGGCTCGGCGTCGGGCGCGCGGCGCAGCGTCGTCAACAGGTCGTCGGCGTGGGCGCCGTAGCTGACGGTCGGCGCCTGCTTCTCGAACTCGACCTCGCCGCCTTCGCACGGGGTCACCGCCGCGATCGAACGGCCCATGTCGCCGCCGGTGCCGACCTCGGAGGTGACCGACGCGATCAGGCGCTGCTCGCGGTGCAGGTCACGCAGATAGCCCTCGAACCAGGGCGCACCGTCGAGGTGCCGCGCGATCGTCAGGACCTGGATCTGGTGCATCGCGAAGACCATCGCGGTGGCGCTGCATCCGCGGGCAAGCTCATAGCAGCAACGCGCGACCGCCTCGAGCGAGACGCCGGCGCCGCCGAGAGCCTCGGGGACCGCCGCCGAGAGGGCGCCGGTGGCGCGCAGCGCGTCGAGCGCCTCGATCGGGAAACGCGAGTCGCGGTCGACCTCGTCGGCGACCGGGGCTGCCACCTCGGCGGCGATGCGCCGGATCTCGTCGAGCAGCTCGCGCTCTGAATCGACGACGACGCTCATGCCGCGTGGCCGTTCTGTACCGCGATCTCGTCGATCGCAGCCGTGATGGCGCCGACGCTTTCGAACACCGAGCGCGTCAGCATGCGGTCGGGAAACTCGATGTCGAACGCGTCTTCGAGCGCCAGCATCAGGTTCACGCTGGCGTGCGAGGTCATGCCGGCGCTGAACAGGTCGGCGTCGTCGCTCAGCGTGTCGATATCGACCGGCAGGCGGGCGTGCTCGCGCAGCACCTCGCGGATCGCGGTGTTCGTGTCGGCGCTCAACACGCACCTCCGAGCTGGGCGACGACGACGGCTGCGGCGAACGCTCCCTCGTGCGTGATGCTGACGTCGAGGGTTTTGACCCCGCGACGGCGGGCAAGCTCCTCGGCGCGACCGCTGAGCTCGATCGTCGGGCGGCCGAACTCGTCCGAGCCGACGCCGATCGACTCCCACGGCAGCGGTTCGTCGGCCAGGCGCAGCGCCTTCATCGTCGACTCCTTCGCCGCAAAGCGCGCCGCCAGACGGCGCGCGTTCGGGGTGCCGTCCGCGTTGCGACAGTCCTCCAGCTCGCGACTGGTGTAGACGCGGCGCAGGTAGCGATCGGCATGGACGCTGATCGACGTCTCGACAGCCTCGACCGAGGTGAGGTCGAGGCCGACGGCGAGCCGGGAAGGAGCCTCTGGGGAGCCGGGGCTGACGGACGCTGTCATCTATGCCTCACGTGCCCCCGAACGGCGGGCCGCGTAGTGCAGCTCGTGGCAGCCGAGGGCAGGCTCGCCGCGCTCGACGGTGGTGCCGTCGAGCGCCAGGCATTGGAGCAGCTCGAAGCCGTGTCGGGCGAGCTGACCTTCCTGGCTGTCACGTCCGATGTAGTAGTGCAGGAGCGAATAGTCGTGCGCCTCATCGTTGAGAATCGCGTAGTCGGGACCGAAGTGCTGTGCCGCGGTGAGCCGCCGATGGTTCGGCACGCTGCGCGGAAGACGAACGAGGCGGTTCGCCATGCGAACCGGGTTCCTCGTGAGGTTGTGGGTTGGTCCTGCGAGGAGAGGTGCGCATGCGAGATTGTGTGAGGAGAAGATCAGCAGGCCGTCGGTGCTGAGGATCCGGTGAAGCTCGTCGAGTAGCTTCGCACGCTCGTTAT
>DATAJI010000399.1:0-6836 GCA_036262195.1 Solirubrobacteraceae bacterium | reverse complement strand
ACACCGTCTCGCACGACGAGATTGGCGAGCTCGCCAGCGCGTTCGCCCAGATGCGCGATCGCCTGCGAGCGCAGGAGGATGCGCGGCGCGCGTTCGTCGCCACCGCTTCGCACGAGCTGCGGACTCCGCTCACATCGCTGGACGGGATGCTCGAGCTGATCGCCGATGACCTAAATGGCGAGCCCGTCGACCTCGAGGATGCACGCGAGCGCGTTGCTCGAGCGCAGGAGCAGTCTCGACGTCTATCGAGCCTCGCGTCGGACCTGCTCGATCTGAGTCGGCTCGACGCCTCGCTCGATCTACGCTGCGAGGCCGTCGAGCTCGGCGAGCTGGGACGGGCTGTGATCGCCGAGTTCGAGCTACGCGCGCTCGAGCGCGAGATCGAGCTTGTCGTGGACGGGGCGGGAGCACAGCACTGGACCGAGGGCGACCCGGCTAGCCTCGCGCGCATCGTCAGGATCCTGCTCGACAACGCGCTGCGGCTCGCGCCGGCACACTCGGCCGTCACGGTCACCGTCGCGAGCGAGGAGCGCTTCGCCTCGATCGAGGTCGCGGACGACGGCCCCGGCGTCCCGGCCGACGAGCGCGAGCTGATCTTCGAACGCTTCCAGCGTGGCCGCGCGCATCGTTTCGGCGACGCCGGATTCGGCCTCGGGCTTGCAATCGGCCGCGAGCTCGCGGAGCGGATGGGTGGAGCACTCGAGCTCGTCGGCGGCGGGCCCGGAGCGCGGTTTCGTCTGCGACTCGCGGCGGTACGGGTGGAAGCTCACGTCGAATGACGAGCGCTCCGCTCGCGCAATTCGCCGCCCGCGCGCAGGCGGCTGGCCGCTTCGGTCTGGACACCGAGTTCGTCGGCGAAGGGCGCTACCGGACACTGCTCTGCCTGATTCAGCTCGTCGTAAGCGACGCTGAGGGTCTCGACATCCTCGTCGTCGACACGCTCGATGACGGCGTCGATCTCAAGCCGCTGGCGGCGGCGCTCGCCGACCCCGAAGTCAGCGTGGTGGTACACGCCGGACGCCAGGACGTTGCGCTGCTGCGGCGCTGCGCGCATACATCTGTCACCTCGATCTTCGACACGCAGGTCGCCGCCGGGTTCGCCGGCCTGAGCGCGCAGGCGGCCTACGACACGCTTCTGCGAGAGCTGTTAGGGGTTCACGTTCAGAAGACCGCGAGCTACACCCGCTGGGACCGCCGCCCGCTGGACGTCGAGCAGCTCGCATACGCTCGCGAGGACGTTCTGCACCTGCTGGAGATGGCGGACACGCTCGAGAGCCGCCTCGGCGCCTCGGGACGCCTCGACTGGGCGCGCGAGGAGTGCCGCGGACTCGAGACGGCGAGCGACGTGCGCGAGCCGGAGCAGCTCTTTGGCCGGCTTCCGCGGATCAACTCGCTTAGCCCAAGCCAGCGAGCGATCGCCCATGAGCTCGTCGTCTACCGCGAACGGCTCGCTGAGGAGCAGGACCGCCCGGCTGGGACGGTCCTGAGTGATGTCGCGATCGTCGAGCTGGCCAAGCGCGCCCCGCGAACACGCGAGCAGCTGGAACAGATCCGGGGCGTCAACGCCGGTAGCCTGCGGCGTCGCGGCGTCGACTTGCTCGCCGTCATCGCCGACGGCGCACGCCGACCCGCGATTGCAGTCGAGGGTCGCCGCCATGAGTCCGGATCACCTGTGGACGCGCCGCAAGTCGCCCTCGCAGAAGCGCTCGTCCGTACCCGCGCGCTCGAGGCGGGCCTCGCCTACGAGCTGGTCGCGGCTCGTGCGGACCTCGCGGCAATCGTCGCTAGCGTGCGTCGCGCGACGGCGCAGCCTGACGTACGCACGTTGAGTGGCTGGCGACGCGAGCTGGTTGGAGACGAGCTGCTCGCGACACTGCGGGGCGGGCGCTCCCTGCGCGTCGGCCCCGACGGGCGTCTCGAGATCGCCACGACGCCAAGCTCACAAGCTGATCTGCAGGACGATCCGTCCACTGCGTCGGGCACTGACCGTGAGCCAGCCACCAGCGCTCTCGCGCAACGACGCTCGCCCTGACTCGACGCGCCAGTCTGGCGTGTAGCGGACGCGCACGAGCAGCCTGCCGCGGCGTGCCGCGTCGAGCACGACGCGCGCGCTGCGCTCACTGACGAGGACGCCGGGGCCGGAGACGATCCCGCCACCACCGGCGAGCTCGTACACGTGCCAGTGGGCGGAGGCCCAGACAAGTCGCAGTCCGGCAACGCCGTGGCGTACGAGGCGCGCCTCGGCGATCCCCGCGTAGTCGAGCGGCGCGTCGGCGAGCGCAACGTAGCGCACCCCGTTGTGCTCGAGCCATGCCCGGTAGGACTTGGCTGTCAGACGCCCCGGCTGATAGAAGATCGGATTGTCGGCTGTGTCGAGCTGGCGCTCCCAGCCGCGGGCCAGCGGCAACCGGAGCGCCACAAAGTCGGACTCCCAATGCGTTGAGAGCGGCACCACCTCGACGCGCGCGAGTGGGTGCTCGCGCGGCACGAGATAGTCAAGCAGCGGGCGGAAGTAGGCGGCGGTCGTTGCCGGGTTGCGCCAGCCAAGCAGCGGGCCGCGCGCTGGCATCCATTGGCCGAGGAACAGCACGACGAACGCCGCGCCGAACAACAGGCGCGAGCGGACCGAACGAGCAGGCAGGCAGATGATGAATCCGAGTCCTACGCTGGTCGCCAGTCTCGTCACGTTGACGCCGAGCGCCGTCGGAATCAGGTAGGAGGCGACGGTCAGTGCTCCGTAGAGCGCGACGCCGAGCCGCAGGATGCGCTCACGCCGATCCAGCAGCAGCGCGATGACGGCGAGCGGCACGAGCGTGCCGAAGAGGTCGAGCACCGCGAACGGCATCCGGCCCTGGCCGGGGAACAGCAGCTCGAGCGCCCCGATCGGAACCGCGGCCCCCACGACCGTCGCCGCGAGCGACCAACGCCACGCCGGAAGCTCGCCGACCAGCCAGGCGAATGTTGCGAGCGCCAGGAACAGACCCGGCAAGGGACTGGCGAGCGAGCAGGCAACGGCCAGTGTCACCGCCAGGACTCCCGAGCGGTATCCACGTCGCTGGAGCGCAACCACTGCCGCGAGACCAAGCGCCTGCCCGAGCAGGAACGGCCCGCGCCCGATCGCGACCTGAACCACGGTGCCAGCGGCGAAGGTAAGCGACCCGAACCGACCCGCGCGTCCGTAGCGCGGCACGACTAGGCAGTCGAAGGCCCAAGCCGACGCGGCGGCGCAGGCGACGGCAGTTGCCGCGATCCCCAGGCCAGCCCCAACCGCCGGGAATAGCACCGAGTAGCCGAGCGTCCAATGACCCGCGTACCAACCGAAATCCCACAGCGTGAAACCGAAACGCCGGAACAGATCGACGCGATAGGTGGCCGAGGCCAGGTCGGTGCCGCTCGCCCCGGTCACGATCGCCAGCAACGCAAGCGCGGCGGCCAGAGCGGGCGCAATCAGCCGCTCGAGGGGCGCAGGGCGACTCCATGCGCCAGTGGCGCTGCTGGCAACGCTGGCGATCAGCGCATGCTAGAGGCCGCCGCCCTCCTGAGCACACTGAGCCGTGCTGCGACCGCGGTCGTTGTCGTGCGTCCAAGACGTCGAGTTGTGGATGGCGCGAGGTGCTGTACTGCAGTCGTGATGCGGACCCATATCTGCCGTCTGTTCTCGTTGCTGGCAGCGCTGGCAACGCTCCTCACGATCGGTTTCCCGTCAGCGGCCCAGGCATCCGGACCGAACCGCCTCGCGTTAGAGCGTTCGGCTCGCCTGTTCGCACCATCTGCCGAGCAGGCGGCGGCCGCACATGTGCTGGTCAAGCAGCTCGCGGCGCGCGAGGCGGCGCTGAAGGCGCCAGGTGCATACCAAGCCAGCCCGGTGATCGGTGGCGACGGTGGCGCATGGTTGGTCCTGGAGGGCGCCAGCGCCGCCATCGGCGTGACCTCCGAGGTGAACGCGAGCCCGTATCCGGCCGGCATCGCCCAGATCTATCGCTGGAGCGCAGCCGGCTGGAAGGAGCAGGCGGACGTACGCGGGTACTTCGGGCCGATCGGTGGCTGCTGCGGGATCTCCGCCGTCTCTCTGACCGGCTCCGCCGACCCCGACTTCGCTCTTACCGGTGGCGGTGCCGCCGACACCAACTGGCTCGCCGTACTGTCCGATGTCGGTGGGCGCTGGCACGCCGTGCCGTTCCAATACGGCTATTCGTACAGCTCTGTCGTAAACGGCGAGCCGCTACATCACGCGGTGGAGACGGCGATCGACGCGAGCAGCTCTGCAACCGGACCGACGACCTTCCTGCTGGAGACCTACCAGCACGGCCGCTTCCGGCCGTCCGCGCCGTCCGGTCGATCCGCGCCGTGCAGCCTCTCGGCATTGCAGCTCGCTGCGGACCCCGGGGAAGAGGCTGTCCTGGTGTTCTCGAAGTTCGCCTGCGCGGACGGTTGGGCGATGGCGATCGGCACCGGTGCCGGCTACTCGGATCAGGTCGTAGGCCTATTCGAGCAAGCCGGGACGAGGTGGAGCACGATCGCACTCGACAACGGCGACAGCCTCGGGTCGGATCCCGGCCTCTACGACCTCCCGCTGTCGCTTCTCCGAGAGCTCACGGCCGGGTTCGGCCCTGCTGTGCGCCCTGCGCTCGCCACAGCGCCTTTGATCGCGAGAAACGGCCAGAACGAGGCGCTTTACCTGAACGGGGTGATCAGCGCAGACGGCGCCGACTGGTACGTAGCTGAGACTCTGACGGGAAGTGAGGTGTCACCGGGCGCCAACGCCGAGATTTACCGCTGGTCAGGGTCGGCGTGGGTCGAACAGGGGCGAGTGGACCGCGTTCCCCGTTCGTTGAACTACTTCTACGCAGTCTCGGGCGGCTGGTTCGAAGCAGTGGCGGTTCCAGGAACCAGGGATCCAGGGTTCAAGATGGAGGAGGGCGGCTCAGCCAGTACCGAGATGCTCACCGACACCGGCGGCACGTGGCACGTCGCGACGTGAGCGGCGCGCGCCCGGAGCGCGAACGGGGCGCAGCGAGAGCCGGCGGTCGCGAGCAACCAGCCGTATCCAGTGAGCCCCGAAGGCTGCGGCAACGCCCGCAGCCGAGGAGCGAACCTACTGAACCTGGTTGTAGACCTTGAACAGCGGCAGGTACATCGCGATCACGATGAATCCGACCATGCCGCCGATCAGGCAGATCATCACCGGCTCGAGGATCGAGGTGAGCGCCTTGATCGCAGCGTTGACGCGATCCTCGAAGAAGTCGGCGATCTTGCTCAGCATGAAGTCGAGCTCGCCCGTCGACTCCCCGACCGCGACCATGTGGCTGACCATCATCGGGAACACGGGTGACTTCGCGAGCGGCTCGGCGATCGTGCCGCCGGCTTTGACGGACGCGATGACGTCGGACATCGCCCGTTGCACGACTACGTTGCCGGCGGTCTTGCCGGTGATGTCGAGAGCCTCCAGCAGCGGCACGCCCGCGCCGGTCAGCGATGAAAGGGTCCGCGACCAGCGTGCGATCGAGATCTTCTCGACGATGTCGCCGATCTTGAAAGGGATCCTCAGGCGTAGCGCGTCCCACTGGGGCCGGCCCCACTCCGATCGCTTCCAGCGGTAGAACCCGTAGCCGGCGCTGCCAAAGCCGACGATGAATGCCCAGAAGTAGCCGGTCACGGCATGGGAGATATCAACTGTGAGCTGCGTCATCGTCGGTAGCTGCTGGCCCGATGGGCTCGTGCCGTACTGCTGCAGGACGTTCGCGAACACCGGCACGATGTAGACGACCAGCACGATCATCACGAGCAGCGCCACCGCGGTGACCACGGCCGGGTAGACCATCGCCGACTTGACCTGCCGGCGCAGCGTGTCCTCCTTCTCGAGCTGATCGGCGATCCTGATCAGCGATTGCTCGAGCACGCCGCCGATCTCACCAGCACGCGTCATCGCGACGAACAGCGGGCTGAAGATCTTTGGGTGGCGGCCGAGCGCATCACTCAGCGGCAGCCCCGCCTCGACGTCCTTGCGCACGGCGATCAGCGTCTCTTTGAGCTTCTCGTTCTCCATCTGCTCCTCGAGCACGAACAGGGAGCGAAGGATCGTCATGCCTGACGAGACCATCGTCGCGAGCTGACGCGAGAAGATCGCCAGCTCGCTCAGCGTCACTCGCTGGAAGAGAGTCAAATTGAGCGCCGAGACGCTGCGCTTCTCTGCGATCTCGAGGACGATCAGCCCGCGCGCCTTGAGCTGATCTGACACCGCCTGCTTGGTCTCGGCGTCGAGCGTGCCGCGGAGCTGACCACCGGTCAGGTCCATCGCCTTGAAGGCGTAAGTGCTCATGCCGCGAGACTGACTTCGCCGAGCAGCCGGCTGAGCTCCTCCGGCGTCGAGGAGCGGGCGTGAGCGAGCTCCTTCGTGATCCGCCCAGCGCGTACCAGGGTCGCAAGCGAGCTGTCCATCGACTGCATACCGACGGCCGCGCCGGTCTGGATCGCCGACGGGATCTGGTGAGCCTTGGCTTCGCGGATCAGGTTGCGAACGCCGGGTGTCGGAATCAGCACCTCGACGGCTACGCAGCGACCGGAGCCGTCTGCGCTCGGCAGCAGCGTCTGGCTCATGATGCCTTGGAGCGTCATCGAGAGCTGCACGCGGATCTGGTTCTGCTGCTCGGGCGGGAAGACATCGATCACGCGGTCGATCGTCTGCGCGCCGCGCTTCGCGAGGACCCCGACGTGATCCTCGTCGGCGAAATGCGCGACCTCGAAACGATTCAAGCCGCGATCACGCTAGCCGAGACGGGACACCTAGTGTTCGGAACGCTGCACACGCGCTCGGCGCCTTCGACGATAGACCGCAT
>DATAJI010000398.1:0-3691 GCA_036262195.1 Solirubrobacteraceae bacterium | reverse complement strand
ATGGGCGATCCAGGACTCGAACCTGGGACCTCTTCCTTATCAGAGAAGCGCTCTAACCGACTGAGCTAATCGCCCGCTGGCGCAGCGTTAGCGCGGCGAGGGCCATGTTAGCGGCCGCACCTGGGGCGGTCGATCTCTAGCCGCGGCGGTGGGTGGCGCGCTCAGCAAGGTCGAGCGCTTCCGCGCGTGAGGCGAAACTCAGCTCCGCGCGGTAGCTGCCGCCGCGCGCGACGGACACGCGAACGTCGGTCCCGAGTGCGGAGGACAGCGCGTCGGCGATCGTCGCACAGGCCTCGGCCTGATCTGGATGGGCCGCCGTGCTGCCAGCGGCGGCACCGGTCGCAGCACGCCCTGAGGTAGCGCCGCCGTTCTCGCGGGCGCGCTGCTCGAGCGTCCGGACGGACCACTGCTCGGCGGCGGCTTGGCGGGCCAACACCTTGCGCGCGTGGTGATCTGCGACTAGCAGCAGAGCGCGCCCGTGGCCTTCGCTCAGCTCGCCGCGCTCGAGCAGGTCGAGGGCCTCATCGGGCAGGTCGAGCAGACGCAGGAGATTCGAGACCGCGACGCGGCTGCGGCCCACTCTCAGCCCCACGTCCTCGCGCGACAGGCCAAGTTCCTCAACGAGTGCGGCGCATGCGCGAGCCTCCTCGACCGGGTTTAGATCCTCTCGCGCCATGTTCTCGATCAGCGCCAGCTCTAGCGACTCGGCGTCGTCACGGGGACGGACAAGCGCCGGGACGGAATCGAGGCCCGCGAGCTGCGCGGCCCGCCAGCGGCGCTCGCCTGCGATCAGCTCGTAAGTGCCGCCAGGCTTCGGACGGACGAGGATCGGCTGGAGCACACCACGAACGCGGAGCGAGTCCGCGAGGGACTGCAGCGCGTCGTCGTCGAATAAGCGGCGCGGCTGCTGCGGATTCGGCGCGATCAGCTCGATCGCTATCTCGCGCAGGTTGTCGCGCTCACCGTCGCCGGAGTCCGAAGCCGCGAGGATCGCCGACAGACCGCGACCCATGCCGCGTGGTCGCTGCCCGCCTCCCGGGGAGGTCCCGGGCCAGCTAGCCACCGGCTGCGACCTCGCGCGCAAGCGCCACGTAGGCGTCGGAGCCGACGCAGAGGGGGTCGTGCAACGTCACGGGCACGCCGAAGCTCGGGGCCTCGCTGATGCGGATGTTACGTGGGATCACAGTGTCGAAGACGAGCCCCGGGAAGTGCTCGCGCACATCGCGCTCGACGTCGCGACCGAGGCGCGTGCGGTTGTCGTGCATCGTCAACAGCATGCCTGCGACGGTCAACCGCGGGTTTAGCTCGCGCTGTATTAGGTTGATCGTGTCGAGCACCTGCGCAAGGCCCTCGAGCGCGTAGTACTCGGTCTGGACCGGCACGATCACGCGGTCGGCGGCGACGAGCGCGTTGACCGTAAGCGGCCCAAGTGACGGCGGACAGTCGATCAGGATGAACGCGAAGCGCTCACGCAGCGGCGCCAAAGCGTCGCGCAACAGGCGCTCTGAGCCAGCAACGCTCGGCAGCTCGACCGAGGCGCCGACGAGCCCGCGACCAGCCGGCATCAGCCAGAGGCAGTCGACGGTGGTGGGGTGTACCGCCGCCTCGGCGCTGCACTCACCGCAGAGCACGTCGTAGACGCTCGGCGCGAGATCGCGCGGCTGCCCGAGGCCGACGGTCGCGTTCGTCTGCGGGTCGAGGTCGACAACCAGCGTGTTGTAGCCGGAGGCAGCAACCGCCGCGGCGAGGTTTACGGCGGTTGTCGTCTTGCCCACGCCACCCTTCTGGTTGGCGATTGCGAAGACGCGCACGTCAGACACGCTAGCGGGCCGGTGCGTCCCGACTCGTGGGGCCCAGCCTCTCGCCCCCGGCTCGGTGCGTCCCGCTGGCCGTAGCAGGATCCCCGGGAGCGGATTCTGCCGCCACGCGAACATCTCGCCTGCGAGCCCGCGGGCCGTCACGAGCTGCCCCCAAGCGGGTGCTTACGCGCGACGCCGGGGCGGCGCGGAAAGCTGCTCGGCGTGTCGGCTGTCTTGAGGTACATGTAGAGATGGTGTCCAGCGCTCCCAGTATATGGCTCGATCCGGACCGCAGTGGCGGCCTCGAGGCCGAGATCGCGAGCCGCCCGATCGCCCTCGGAACGCTCGCTGGCCGACGCGACGCCCTTCCACGCGACGAGCGTGCCGCCGACCGTGAGTAGCGGTGCCGCGTACTCGCACAGTAGAGCGAGGGACCCGACGGCCCGAGCGGTGACAGCGTCGTGGCGGCCCAATCCGTCGGGCCAGGCCTCAGCCCGCGCGCAGACGACGCAGGCATTGGTGGTGGCGGTCAGCTCGCGAGCTCGCTCGAGGAAGTCGCATTTGCGGCGGTTGCTCTCGACCAGCGCCACCTCGGTGCCTGGCAGTGCGATCGCAAGGACGAGGCCCGGGAAGCCGGCGCCCGAGCCGATATCGGCGATCCTGCGCGCGCCGCGGATCGCGGGCATCGCGAGTGCGCTGAGAGAGTCGGCGATGTGGATATCAACCGCTGCGTCTGCGGCGGTCACGGCGGTTGGCGCCCGGGCGTCTGCCGCGAGCAGGTCAAGCAGCACTCCGAGACGAGCACTCGCTCCGGGGTCGAGCTCGTCGCGCGCGGCGAGCTCCCGCAGGCGTTCCGCTGCTCTCACGTCGCGCGACGGACCCGACTTATGTAGTCGCCGTAACGCTCCCGCATCTCATCGAGACGGGCGTATGCGTAGGCGTCCAGTGAAGCCGACAGGTGGCGTTCGAGCACGGGCAGGACATCATCGACGAGCGCGACGCCACGCGCCATCCATTGAAAGTAACTACGCCCGCCATGCCCGTAGGGTCCGTAAAGCCGAGTGCGCGGAAACCGCTCGACCAGCCAGCGGAATAGCGCCTCGTGGCGGATGTGCATCCGGAGCGTGATCTGGGGCTGCTTGCCATCCCCCCCAAACGAGCCCTCCCCGATCAGAATACCGACCAAGAGGCCTTCCTCGAACGAGGTCAGATCAGACACGAAACGAGTTTCCCACGCCAACCGGATGCTGTTTCACCGTCGACAAAAACGTGAAACGGCGTCGCGCCCGAAACGCGCGCCTACCCAGGCAGATCGCGGGGAGCGACAACCAGACAGCGACGAGGCTCCTCGCCTTCGCTGTGCGTCTCGACGTCGCCGCGCTCGCGGAGGTGCTCGTGAACAAAACGACGCTCTGCGGCGGGCATTGGCGAAAGGGCGATCTCCTTGCCTTCCGCCACCGCCGCCGCGGCCGCGACATCGGCCTCGACCCGGAGCTCAGCCTCACGCCGTTCGCGGTAGCCGCCGGCGTCTACGACCACCCGAAGACCCTCACCTCCGCGAAGGACGATCCGTTGCGCCAGGTGCTGGATCGCATCCAGCACGCTCCCGCCCTCCCCGACCAGGGCCTGGACGTCGTTCCCGTTGACAGCTCCGGTTAGCACGCCATCGACCTCTTCGACAGCGACCTCTGCCTCGAGCGCGAACGCGCCCACCAGCGCGTCGAGCATCTCGCGCAGCACCTCCGGCGCGCTTAGCTCCGCATCGTCGTCCAGCGTCATCTGAGGCGCCGCTGGTTGATCCTCAGCGCCGACGGCCCGAGCGCTTCTTGCGCTTTCGCGGGGACTGTGGCGGTGGTCCGCTGCGCGAGGGCCGCGCCTGGCTCGCGGCGGCC
>DATAJI010000397.1:0-3069 GCA_036262195.1 Solirubrobacteraceae bacterium | reverse complement strand
CTCGGCTACAGAGCCAAGCTCGACGCGCACGTCCTCGCAGCTCAGCTTCCGTGCTTCGCTGGCCTCGCCGAGCCCGACTCGCGCGCGCACGAGCAGCGACTTTATGCCGGGCACCGTCTGGTCCATCGCCAGCGCGATCTGCTCGTAGGACATCCCGTCGATCTCGCGGAGCAGCAGCGCGGTGCGCTGCGTCTCGGGCAGCTGCCCGATATCGCCCACCAGCAGCTTGAAGTCTTCACGCTTGAAGACCTTCTCGCTAGTCGAAAGCCCCATTTCGGCGAAGTGGACATCCATCGAGTCGACGCCGATCGCCGTGCGTCGGCGCAGATGGTTGAGGCTTCGGTTGCGCGCGATTCGGTAAAGCCAAGGCCGCAAATTGATCTCGCGCGCGTCGCCGAGCAGCGCGTTGAATGAGGCCGCGAAGACCTCCTGGAGTACGTCCTCCGCGTCCTCGCGCGAGCCGACGATGCGGGTGCAGAAAGACAGCAGCCGCGGCTGGTAGCGGTCGACGATTACCTCAAAAGCGCCCTGGTTGCCGGCTCGTGTCAGCGCGACGAGTCGTTCGTCACTGGCGATTCGGAGCATGCGTGACGGGCCGCGCCTGGCGGCAAAGCGCTCCTGGCTGAGTGCGTAGCCCTCCACAGTCTGCGATTCCCTTCGTCCTTACCGACACCATAGCGGCCCAGTAGTTGCGCTCCTTCGCGGTTCACGTGTGCTCAACACACGTACGGGAGCGACTACGATGGGCCGCGGATCGGCCTACGCGCCCGGGTTGGCGAATCGGTACAGCCGGCGGTCTTAAAAACTGCTGCCCGCAAGGGCGTGCGGGTTCGAATCCCGCCCCGGGCACTGTCCTTCAGGCTGTGCTTGCCACGCCGGCGCGCCGAAGCGCGGCTCCACGAAGGATGTCGTTCTCCGAGACCTCGAATCCGTCGAGCCCGAACGCGTCGAGCACCTCGATCAGGATCATCGTCCCGGCGACGATCGTCGGTGCGCGATCAGGGTGCAGCCCGCGCGTCTCGCGCCGCTCGGCGAGCGGCATCGCAGCCAGTCGCGAGAGCAGCAGACGCGTCGTGACGATGTCGAGCCGGTAGCCGTGCACCAGTTCGCGGTCGTAGGGCGCGAGCGCCTGGTCGATCGCTGCGAGTGAGGTCGCGGTGCCGGCAACGGCAATCGCCCGTTCGACGCCGCGCCGCTCCGCCTCGGGAACGTCGCGTTCGATCAAGGTGCGTACGTCGCGTCGCAGTGCGAGCAGCTCGCCCGGCGAGGGCGGGTCGCCGTGCAGGTGACGCTCCGTCTGTCGAACGACGCCGACCTGCAGTGAGACGTGGAAGCTCACAACGCCGAGCGCTCCGACGACGAGCTCGGTCGAGCCACCGCCGACGTCGACCACGAGCGTGGGCCGTGCGGCCCCCCGGTCGCTCATAGCTCCAAGAAAGGTCAGCTGGGCTTCCTCTTCGCCGCTGATGATGCGCGCTTCGAGCCCGTAGCGCTCGCGCAGCGAGGCGACGAACTGCTCGCCGTTCGAGCTGTCACGCACTGCGCTCGTGAGGACCGCGATGCGCGCGTCGGCGGCGAGCTCGTCGATCGCCTGCGCGTAGCCGTCGATTGCTTTGGTCACCCGTGCCATGGCCGAGCTGCTGAGCGTGCCGCTCGCATCGACGCCCTCGCCGAGCCGCGTTACCTCGGTACGCCGGTCCAGCTCGCGTAGATGTCCGGCGCGGTCAACGTCGGCTACGAGCATGCGGGTCGAGTTGGTGCCGATGTCGACGACCGCGACGCGCATCAAGCGACCGGGTTTGGCATCGGCCGGCCGGCCAATGCCGCGAGGAGATTGTCGACGGCGAGCTCCGTCATCCGCGCCCGCGCGGTGCGGGTCGCAGAGCCGACGTGGGGGACAACAACCAGGTTCGGCGCGCCGTGGAGCGGATCGTCCGGCGGTATCGGCTCCGGATCGGTGACATCGAGCGCGGCGCCGCCGATCGTGCCCGCGCGCAGAGCCGCGCCTAGCGCGAGTTGATCGACGATCGCCCCTCGCGCGGTGTTCACGAGAATCGCGGTCGGCTTCATCAGCGACAGCGCGCGAGCATCGATCAAATGGTGCGTCGCCGGCGTCAGCGGGCAGTGCAGCGTGACGAAGTCGCTGCGGGTGAGGAGCTCTTCGAGCGGCGTCGCTCGCGTCGCAAGCACAGTCATGTCGAAGCCCTCGGCGCGCCGCGCGACAGCTTGTCCGATGCGTCCGAAGCCAACTATCCCGATCGTCGCGCCGTGGACGTCGCTACCCAGCCAGCGCGCAGGCTCCCAGGTCGACCACTGCCCCGCCGTGACCGCCGCGATCACCTCCGGCAAATGCCGCGCGGCCGCGAGCAGCAGGGCGAACGCAAGATCAGCTGTTGCATCGGTGAGCACGTCCGGAGTTACGCCGATCGCGACCCCCCGCGCGTCGCAAGCAGCACGGTCGATGTTGTCGTGCCCAACCGCGTAGTTCGCGACGGCCCGCAGCCGGGGCGCAGCATCGAGCAGTTCCTGATCGACCCGATCGGTCAGCATGCAAAGGAGGCCCTCCGCGTCAGTAACCGCAGCCCGCAACTCCGCCGGCGGCACCGGCTCGGGCTTTCCCCAGACCACGACGTCGTGTGCGGCGCGGAGTCGCTCCATCGCATCCCCGACGAGTTCCCGCGTGACGTAGACAAGCGCCATGTGACGATTCTCGCTAACCCATCGGCCGCCATGCAGGTCGAATTGCGCCCGCCTCACGGCCGTCCGTGCGCCAGACCGTCCTTGCTAACGTGTAACTGCGTCGCGGGGTGGAGCAGTCTGGTAGCTCGTCGGGCTCATAACCCGAAGGTCGCGGGTTCGAATCCCGCCCCCGCTATGCAGGAGCCCCCTCTCGCCAGGGGGCTTTTGCGCTTAAGGATGGTGCGGGGCGTCTGATTGATTCAGATGTCGAGCAGAAAGCGAAGCACGCGCCCGATGTCGAACGTGACGGCGTCAGTTGCGGCGCCGAGGCGGGCGATCAAGCGTTCTTCGGAGATGGACTTGACGTCCTCGCATTTCGCGTGGCTGACT
>DATAJI010000396.1:0-15491 GCA_036262195.1 Solirubrobacteraceae bacterium | reverse complement strand
ATGGGGAGATCGCCGGCATCGGCCGGCTGCTTAACGCCTCTCACGAAAGCCTTCGCGACGACTATAAGGTCTCATCGGCTGAGCTCGACGCAGCCGTCGACGCCGCCCGATCTGCCGGCGCCCTCGGCGCGCGGATGACCGGAGGGGGCTTCGGCGGCTGCGCGATCGCTCTCACCCGGGCTTCCGCAGCGGACCAGGTTCTCGCCGCGACCGAGGCATCGTTCAAGCGACTGGGCTTTAGCCGACCGCGCATCTTCGCCGCCTCGGCAGCGGACGGGGCGTGTCGCGTCGTCGACTGAAGCTAATACGCGCCGGCGGCCGCGCCGAAGGTGTCGGGTTCGTTCCAGGCCGCGCCTTGTGGATATTCGTACTTATTGAGGCTGGCGGGCAGCATTTCGATGCTGTAGCCCGGGGCGGTGGGCGCCTGGTAGCGGCCGTCGCAAACGATGGCGGGGTGGACGAAGTGCTCGTGGAGGTGGTCGATCCATTCGACAACGCGGTTCTCGAACGCGCCGCTGACGGCGATGTAGTCGAACATCGCGAGGTGCTGGACGTATTCGCAGAGGCCGACGCCACCGGCGTGGGGGCAGATGGGTATGCCGTATTTGGCGGCCATCAGGATGATCGCGAGCACTTCGTTGACGCCGCCGACGCGGCAGGCGTCGATCTGGCAGACATCGATCGCTTCGGCTTGGAAGAGCTGTTTGAAGATGACGCGGTTTTGAACGTGTTCGCCGGTCGCGACGCGGATTGGTGAGATCGCGCGGCGGATCCGGGCGTGGCCGAGCACGTCGTCGGGGCTTGTTGGCTCCTCGATCCACCACGGGTCGTACTGGCCGAGAACTCTCATTGCCGCGATCGCTTCGTCGACGCCCCAGTATTGGTTGGCGTCCATCATCAGCGTCCCGCCCGGCCCAAGCGAGCCACGGATCAGCGCGGCGCGTCTGGCGTCAGACGCGACGTCCTGGCCGACCTTCATCTTCACATGGGTGAATCCGGCGGCGACCGCCTCACCGACTAGCCGCACGATCCTCGAATCGTCGTAGCCAAGCCAGCCGGCCGAGGTCGTGTAAGCCGGGTAACCCGACGCGACGATCTCCTCCAGGCGCTGCTCGCGACCCGCGCGCATCGCCCGCAGCAACGCGAGCGCCTCATCCTCCGGCAACGCGTCCTCTATGTAGCGAAAATCGATCGCGCCGACGATCTGTTCCGGTTCAAGATCACACAGCAACCGGTAGAGCGGCTTTCCCTCAACTTTTGCCCACAAATCCCATACGGCGTTCACGATGGCGCCCACCGCCAGATGGATCACGCCCTTCTCGGGGCCAAGCCAACGTAACTGACCTTCCGAGGTCAAACTGCGCCAAAAGCCGCGCATATTCGATGTGATGTCCTCCAACGAGCGACCGACCACAAGAAACGCCAGGGCTCGCGCCGCCTCAACCACGACCTCCGTACCCCGGCCATTTGTAAATGTCAAGCCACAACCCTCGAGTTCGAGGTCTGAATTCGTACCCAAAACTACATACGCACACGAATAATCCGGCGCCTGATGCATCGCATCCGAGCCATCCAACTGGCGCGAAGTCGGAAACCGAATGTCCCGCACCGCGAGCGACACGATGTTCATCGCGATCGGCTCCCCGCGGGGGCTGCCGCGACCGCGCATCGATTGCCGAAAGTCGCTGCATCGCGCACGAGATGCCTCGAGCGGCTTGGCAGGTCCTTCATTGGTGACGTGAGAAGCGGCTCTCGGTCAGCGAGATCGGCAACGCTCGGATGGCCAGACGCTAACCCCGGCGGGCTGGCGTGTCAACCGGCGTCGTCGGAGCAGTGGCCAGCGTGTGCGTGCTTCCCGCCGGCTGAGGGCGGCAGCGCCGCGCAACAGCCCTCGCCGCGCCAGGCATGGGCGCCCTCGCGCGCCGCGACCACGGCGATGATCATCGCCGCGGCGGGATCGAGCCACCAAAGCCCGAGCAGCGCGTTGCCGGCGAGACCAACGAGCAGGGCCAGCGCAAGATAGGCGCAGAGCAGCGTCTGGCGGCTCTCGCCGCGAGCCGTCGGCGAGGCGAGCCGCTCCGCCACGCGACGCTTCGCGAGCGCAAGCGGCGGCATCGTCGCCAGTGCCAGCAGCGCCAGCGCGATGCCAACCCAGCTGCACGCCGGATGGTGTGCGCCGACGAGGTCGTCTAGTGACGCGGCGAGCACGTAGGCGGCGACGGCGTAGAAGCTCAGTGAGATCAGACGGTGACCGGCGTGCTCGGCCGAGTCCGATCCGGAGCGGATCGCCGCGAAGCGCCACAGCATGACGCCGCCGGCGAGCAGCTCGATCAGGCTGTCGGCGCCGAATCCCACGAGCGCGATCGACGAGGCGACCAACCCCGCCGCGAGCGCAACTGCGGCCTCGACGCAGTGCCAGGCGAGCCCGATCCAAACGAGTCTACGGGCGCGTTCGACGAGGAGCTCGCGCGCCTCGGAGCCGACTGGGTCGCGAACGACGTCGAGCGGGTAGGTATTCATCGAATCCAGCATTGCACGTGGCACGGCAGCCAGCGAGGGCGGCGCTTTCAGGTCGGGCCAGGCGCGCTGGCGCGCGAGACGCGTTTGCTCCAGCGCATCTAGGGCGTCTAGCCAACGGCGTCCGCCGCGGGCTGCGCCTTCCCATTGCCGGCACCGTCAACGCCCCTGGCTTCGCGTGGCGGCGTCTCGGCCGGGAGCGAGTTCGTGATCGCCACCTGGCGATAGAAGCCGGCGCTGCGCTTCGGTACCCGCTTCTGCGTATCGAAGTCGACGAACACGAGGCCGAAGCGCTTGTCGTAGCCCCAGGCCCATTCGAAGTTGTCGAGCAACGACCAGACGAAGTAGCCGGCAAGTGGCACGCCGCGGACGATCGCCCTACGGGCCTCCGCGAGGTGACCGTGGAGATAGGCGACCCGGTCGAAGTCCTCGACCTCTCCATCGGCGTCCACGGAGTCCGCCGCGGCGCAGCCATTCTCGGTGATGTAAAGCGCGAGACCGTCAGGCGCCTCGTCGTTGACGGCGACAAGCGTGTCGAAGAGGCCGGTTGGCTCGACCACCCAGCCCATCGACGTTTGCCGCAGTGCCGCGGGCTTGAACTCGACCACGCCGGGACGGCCGCCGATCCCAGGCTCGTCACCGCCGGCTTCCGAATACTCGAGGTAATGCGGGTTGTAGTAGTTGATCCCGAGAAAGTCGATCGGCGCGCAGATCAGTGCCATGTCGCCGGGCTCGATCAGGCTCGGCGGTGGCAGCAGATACTCTCGCGCCGCGCGCGGGTAGTGACCGTGCAGCACAGGGTCGAAAAACATCCGGTTCTGCTCGGCGTCGAGAATCGCCGCAGCCTCCTCGGCCCGCTCATCGATCGCGCGCACCGGGTGGAAGTCGAGTGCGATCCCGAGCTTTGCGTCGGTCGGCAGCGTCTCACGGAGCACGCCGAGTGCCAGACCGTGAGCGAGCAATAGGTGATGTGTGGCCGCCGCTGCGAGTGCGTTGTCCGTCAGGCCCGGAGCGTGCGTGCCCACGCGGTAACCCTGGTGGGCGACCTGCTGCGGCTCGTTCAGGGTCAACCACAGTCCGCCGGCGTCGCCGATCGCCTCAGCAACGATCCTGGCGAACTCGGCAAAACGTTGCGCGGTGTCGCGATTTGCCCAGCCACCATCGTCCTCGAGGGACTGGGGGAGGTCCCAGTGGTAGAGCGTGATCGCCGGCGTGATCTCGCGCTCTCGCAGTCCGTTCACGAGGGCGCGGTAGAAGTCGAGACCCGCCTGGTTGATCTCGCCACGTCCTGTCGGCTGCACGCGCGGCCACGCCACCGAGAAGCGGAAGGCGTTCAAGCCAATCGCCGCGAGCAGGTCGAGATCGCTCTCCCAGCGGTGGTAGAAGTCACACGCTATGTCACCCGTCTCATCGTTCGCGATCTTGCCCGGCGTATGGCTGAACGTGTCCCACACCGATGGTCCGCGTCCGTCCTCGGCCACGGCTCCCTCAATCTGGTAAGCCGCCGTCGCAGCGCCCCAGAGGAACCCGCCCGGGAACGCGCGTGCCTGCGCAGCCGCGGCGCCTCCAGTCGTCGTCATCACGTCACTGTCCTTTCGCAAAGTGTGGGTGTACGCAGAGTCGCGGCCCCGCTCCGCGGCGAATCCGGGAGCGGGGCCTTGGTCCATTGCCGTCTAGGAGACGGGCTTCAGGTGCAGCACGATCACCTCGTTGGTCGGGGTGTTCGGGCTGCCGGACTCGTACTGGTTGCTCTTACTGGGCCAGCCAGTGAAGGCACCTGAGTTGTACTCGTCGAACGATGCGCCGTAGACCAACGGGATCACGGGCAGTTGCTGCGCCACGTACTCCTCGAGCGGAGCCAGGTCCTTCAACTCAGCCGAGGGCGTGTCGGTGCCTGCCAGCTTCGACAGGTCCTTGGTCATCGTCGAGTTCTTCAGGCCCTCGTAATCACCTGAGTTGTCGGTGCCGTTGTTGAGGGAGCTATTCAGCCAGTAGTTGTAAACGCCGAACGGCGAGACCACCGAGTCGCCCCAGTGGACGATCGCCGAGCCGTACTTGCCGTCTGCGACGTCCGCGTTCCACTGGTCGGCGCTGATGCCGTTGAACGACGCGTCGATGTGAGCCGCCCTCAGCTCGCCTGCCATCAGCGTCGCGTCCTCGGCATAGTCGGTGTATGTCGTCGGATCGCTGATGCTGATGACTATCTTCTTGCCACCGAGGTAGTAGAAACCACCCTTGAGCTTTGCACCGGCTGCCTTCAGCACGGCGTCGGCGGCCTTCGGGTTGGCGTTCGGGGACAGCGTGTAGGCCGATTTCTTGACTGCCTTGGCCTCGAATGCCGAGAAGCCCGGCAACGTGAGACCGCTGGCGTTTGTCGCCACCGGCTCGGTGCCGTACTCGCCTGTCACGCTGAGGTCATGACGGTCGATCGCGAGGCTGAACGCCTTACGAACCGCCAGGTTGTCGAACGGGAATGTTTTGAGATCCGGGTAGAGGGTGACTGTGTTCACCGCGGCGAACCAGGCAGAGTGGCCGGAGCCGCTCGTGAACGCGCTCAAGCCGGCCAGCGAGTTACCTGCCCAGTCGAGCGAGTTGTTCTCGAGCGCCGACAGAGCGTCAGCGGCGGTATCGATGTTCGGGAACTCGACCTCCGAAACTGCGGGTGCGCCGCTGCCACCGAACGGGCCGCCCCAGTAGTTCGGGTTGGCATTCAGCACGATGCCGCTTGCGTTGGAACCGGCTGCGTTGTAGGTGTACGGACCGGTGCCGATCGGATTGGTGATGTCGTCCAGCGCCGGATCGCCGTTGTAGTTGTAGACCGACGACGGAACGATGTAGACGCCGCAGATCTGCTGCAGCTCCGTGTATGCCGCCGCCGAGAAAGTCAGCGTCACGGCATTGCCGGTCGCCGTAGCGCCGGTGAGATCAGCGATGCCGCCGACGGAACTGGCGTTGGTGTCGGGGTACTTCACGAGCATGTTGTAGGTGCCAGCAACGTCAGCTGCCGTGAACGGGCTGCCGTTGCTCCACTTCACGCCCTCGCGAATCTGGAACGTGATCGACTTGCCGCCTGCGCCCCACTTGTAGCTGGTCGCGAGGAACGGGTACGGCGCCTTGCTCGGCTGGGCGATATCGAACTGCATCAGGTCCTCATAGATCAGCGAGGTGGCGCCGATCTGGGTGGCCGCCGAGCCTTGGAGATACGGGTTCATGTTGTTGCTGGCCGACAACGAGACGCCCTGGCTGGATTCCATGATGAGCGGCGTAGCGGCCGCGCCATGGGCGCGCGTCGCGACAGCCGGCGCTGCAAACACGCCTGCGGCGACCGCGGCGCTCGCGGCGATCGCGAGCGTCGAGGACGAGGCTGTAAGCCAGCGCTTACGAATAGATACGGGTTTCATGGTTGGTGCACTACCTTTCGTTCAGCACAGCGATGTGCAGATTCCAAGTACGCGCATGCGCTGCATGCGCTTTGTGATCCGAACGTCCGGCGCGGTGCCTATTGCGGAGTACCGCGTCGGACGGGTCGCAACCTCCGTGATCAGGTCTTGATGGCCTCCTCCCTCTCCTCTTGCGTCCGGTGAAGCAGGTCTGGTGCGGCGACATCGAGTCGCCAGCAGGCTGCGGCTCGCTGCGCGCTCACCTGCAACAGTGGCGGCGCCTGGGCACGGCAGCGATCTTCGGCCAGGGGGCAGCGTGGCGCGAACCGGCAACCGACTGTCGTCGACAGCGCGCTGCCGGCGCGCCGCACCTCGCCTGAAGATGCAGGCCTGATCTCGCCGGCGAAGTTGTCCGGATCGGGTGCGGAGGCCACGAGCAGCTGGGTGTAGGGATGGGCCGGCTGCTGTGTGACGTCCTCTGAAGGTCCCCGCTCGACGATCTCGCCCGCGTACATGACGAGCGTGTCGTCAGCGAAGTAGCGTGCCGAGGCGATGTCGTGGGTGACGTAGAGGACCGCGAGCTGGAACTGGGAGCGCAGCTCGTCGAGCAGGTCGAGCACCTCGAGACGGATCGACACGTCGAGCATCGAAACCGGCTCGTCGGCAAGCAGGACACGCGGCTGCGCAGCGAGGGCTCGCGCGATGGCGACGCGCTGGCGCTGCCCGCCCGAGAGCTCGTGGGGGTATTTGGCGAGGAACTGCTGGGCCGGCGTCAAGCGGACCCGCTCGACGAGACGCTCAAGCTCGGCCTCGATCGCGTTGTGGCCCTTGAGATGCTGGTGCAGACGCACCGGCCTCGCGAGCGCGTAGCGCACCTTGTGCACCGAGTTGAGCGAGGCGAACGGGTCCTGGAAGATCATCTGCACGTTGCTCTTGTAAGGACGGAACTGGCCGTGGGTCCACGGTTGAACGGTCTCGCCGTCGAGCGCGATCTCGCCGGTCGTTGGTCGCTCCTGGCCGGCGAGCATCCGTGAGACCGTGGACTTGCCCGAGCCGCTCTCACCGACGAGCGCCACCACGGCGCTTTGATAGAGGCCGAGTGACACCCCTCGCACGGCCGACAGGATGTCTCTGTGCCAGCCGTGCGACAGCTTGAAGTCCTTCCCGAGCGAGCGCGCCTCCAGCACGAGCGGGCCGCGCGCGGCTGCTGCCGAGATCACTCCGGCGGACGCGAGCTGTTCGCTCATGTCGGCCCGTTCGATGTCGCAGCCTTAACCTTGGGCGTATTGGCCTTCGCCATCTCGAAGGTCACAAACGGGCACGCGCTGAGGTGGCTGGGATCCGACCCCGGGACCGGATTCATGCGCATGTCGATCCCGCGACACTTTTCGGTTGCGTGATTGCAGCGTGGTACGAACGGGCAACCGGGCGGCAGCGAGCGGAGATCCGGGGGCGTTCCGGGAATGCCGGCGAGCTCTTTGCGGGCGCCGTGCACGCTCGGGAACGAACCCAGCAAGCCTTGCGTGTAGGGGTGCGCCGGCCGATTGTGGATCTGCTCGGCGCTGCCCACTTCGACGAGCTTCCCGGCGTACATGACCGCGATGCGGTCGGCGGTCTCGAGCAGTAGCGAGAGGTCGTGCGTGATGAACAGGATCGCGAAGTTCAGGCGGTTCTGGAGCTCGACGATCTGTCCGAGGATCTCACGCTGCACGACGACGTCCAGCGCCGTCGTCGGCTCGTCCATGATCACGACCTCGGGATCCGCGGCCAGTGCCATTGCGATCATCACCCGCTGGCGCATGCCGCCTGATAACTCGTGGGGGTAGCTGCGCAGCCGCTCACGCGGGATGCCGACGAGATCGAGCAGCGTGTTGAGCCGGTCGTGCCTCTCCCCGCGCCTGAGGTGTAGGTGCGCATCGAGCACATCGCCGAGTTGATCGCGAATGCGGAGTACCGGGTTGAGCGCGTTCATCGCGCTCTGGAAGACGATCGAGATCTCGCGCCAGCGCAGCTTGCGCAGCTCGCGCGAGCTCAGTTCGAGCAGATCGACGCCCCCCGGCGCGACGCGGCTGCCGCGGTAGATCACGCTGCCGCTCGTGATGACGGCTGGTGGGCGCAGCAGGCGGCACAGTCCCAGCGCCAGCGTCGACTTGCCGGACCCGCTTTCGCCGGCGAGACCCAGCGTCTCCCCGGGCGCCAGCTCGAAGTCGACGTGATCCACGGCCTTGGTGTCGAGGTCGTAGACGACCGAGAGGTCGCGGACCTCGAGCACCGCCTCCTGCTGTGTGGCCTCTGCGCTCGGCATTGACTCGCTTTCGGCGGTGTTGACGGCGCTCACGATGACGGCTCCAGGCGCTCGACCGGTGTCGGGTCGGTCGGGCGCCACGCCTGACGGCGTCTACGGTTCGTCCTGCCCGCGGGGCCGCCCTTCTGGCGCGCGGTCGCTTCGCGCAGGCGCGGGTTGCCGAGCTCGTCAAGCCCGAAGTTCAGCAGTACGAGGCTCATCCCGAGTAGCGCCGCAGCGAGGCCAGGCGGTACGTACCACCACCACGCGCCAGTGCTGAAACCGCCCTCGGATTGCGCCCAGTAGAGCATCACGCCGAGGCTCCAGTTCGAGAGGTTGACGAGTCCGAGGAACGCCAGCGCCACCGATGTCAGGATCGCGTAGAGGAAGGTCCCGACGAAGTTCGCTGCGATCAGGCTGACCTCGTTCGGAAGCAGCTCGAACACGACGAGCCGCCAGGTGCGCTCGCCGGTTTCGCGTGCTGCCGCGATGAAGTCGCGCCCGCGTAGCGTCAGCGTCTGGGCGCGGACCACCCGCGCTCCCCACGACCAGCCGAGTGCGCTGAGGACGATCGCGGTTGGCAGCACACCGCTGCTGCGCGGGAGCAGGCCGAGCGCGATGATCAGCAGCGGCAGCGCTGGCAGGACGATGAACACGTTCATCACCAGCGACAGCGCCTCATCGGCGATGCCGCCGAGGAAGCCCGCGCTGACGCCGATGCCCACGGACAGAATCGACGCGATCGTTGCGACGATTACCCCCAGCTCGACTGTCCCGCGAAGCCCGTAGAGCAGCTGTGAGAGGACATCCCCGCCGTCGTAGGCGGTCCCCAGGAGGTGGTGCAAACTTGGCGCAAGGGCCTGGTTCGCGCCACTGATCGTGTCGTTCGGATTCAGCGGCGCGAGCGCGGGTCCAAGGATCGCGAGCACCACGAACAGCAGGAGAATGCCACCGCCGATCTTCGCCTTCGGCGGCATCCGGCGGAAGAAGTCGCCGCGCCGCGCGACGAGCGCCGTGCTCTCGACCGGGGGAGTGACCGCGATGGCCATCAGTAGGCCGCCCTTGTGCGCGTACGCGGATCGGCGAGGACATACACGACGTCTGCGAGCAGGCAAGCGAGGAGCACTGCGGCCGAGAACGCGAGGAAGATCCCCTGCATCGTGGGGATGTCATCGTTTTGGACAGCCGTGTACAGCTGGTAGCCCACGCCAGGATAGGAGAAGACGATCTCCGTCACGAGCGCGCCGGCGACGACGAAGCCGATCGCAAGGGCGAAACCGGCGATGTTCGGCAGGATCGCGTTGCGCGCCGCGTAGGTGAACATGATCCGTCGCGGCGAGAGCCCTTTCGCCGTCGCGGCCAGGACGTAATCCTCGCCGATCGTCGTAATCATCACATTGCGCATCTGCAGCATCCAGCCCGCCATCGACGTGACGATGATCGTCGCTGCCGGCAGGACTGAGTGGTCGAGCACGCTGCTGATGAACGTCCAGTTGAAGGCGGTCGGGATGCCGAGCCCCACGCCACCGTAGGGAGGAAATAGGTGCCAGGTGTTGGAGAGCAGCTCCACCACCAGCAGCGCGAGAAAGAAGTACGGGGTCGCCTGCAGAAACGTCCAGGCTGGCAGGCTCCTGTCGAGCAGTCCGTTGCGTCGCCAGCCGGCGAGGATCCCCAGCAATGTTCCAAGCCCGAAGCTGACGATCGTCGCGGTGCCGACCAGCCCGATCGTCCAGGGCAGCGTGTTGTTGAGCACGGAAATGACCTTGGTTGGGTATTCGAATGTCGAGGTCCCGAGGTCGCCGTGGGTCAAATGACCGAGGTAGACGAAGTACTGGTGCAGCAGGCTGCCCTGATGGCCGACCCCGTACTGGAT
The DNA here is from genome assembly GCA_036262195.1 of Solirubrobacteraceae bacterium. Classification (GTDB taxonomy): domain Bacteria; phylum Actinomycetota; class Thermoleophilia; order Solirubrobacterales; family Solirubrobacteraceae; genus Palsa-513. The sequence goes on along the minus strand of DATAJI010000396.1, from coordinate 5,437 downwards.
GTCGAGCGCCTTGATCACAGTCGGCGTGGCATCGGGGATGTGGGACAGCATCGCCTCGACCGCCGTACCCGGGAGCAGGTGTGGGAGCAGGAAGTTGATCGTCAGCGCCGACCACGCAGCGACCACGTAGAACACCAGCCGGCGAATGATGAACCGCATGTGCTCCCTCTTCCTCCTCCGAGAATTGGGCCGGCTCCGACGCGCAAATCACCACGCGAGTCGGTAGACCGTATGTAAACGCTAACCTATCGTTTCTGACGAGTCAAGTTGTATGTGCTGCCGCGCGTTTCCCACGACAGCTGGCCCAGTCCTACGACGGCTGTACAAATCCGTGCTGGCGCATGCCGGCTGAAACATGTAACGTTTCTGGACGATGCAGCGATGACGTCGCAGAAATTGACGGGCGTACGGGACGGCAGGTACACGATCCGTGAGATCGCCGCGTTCGCGGGCGTCTCCACAGCGACGGTCTCGCGCGTAGTCAACAGCAGCGGCTACGTGTCGCCCGAGACGCGGCGTACCGTGGAGCGCGTCGTCCGCGAATACGGATACAGCGCGAATCGCAGCGCGCGTGGCCTGTCGGCCGGCCGCACCGGGCTGGTCGGCGTGACCGTGCCGCTGATTCACCCCGCCTACTTCTCGGTGATCATCGCCGGCGTCACCGAGGCGCTCTACGAGCAGGACATGCGGATCGTCCTCTGTCCAACGCTCCACGAGCACGATCGCGAGGTCTCGTTGCTGGAGCGGCTGATGCACGGGACCACCGACTGCGCGCTGCTCGTGCTGCCCGAGGAGTCGAGCAGCGAGTTGCGCACGCTCATGCAGCACGGCTTCCGCTTCGTTGTTGTCGACCCGAGGATGCGCATCGACGAGCGCGTCCCGACTGTTTCGGCGGCCCATTCCGCCGGCGCGAACCAGGCGACCACGCACCTGCTCGAGCTCGGGCATCGGCGGATCGCCGTGATCACCGGACCCGAGGGCTGGATGGCCACTGACGAGCGCCTGCGCGGGCACCGCGCCGCGCTTGCTTCAGCGGGAGCCCTGCCTAACGGCGCTCTGGTCGTGGAGTCCAACTTCGAGGTCGAGGGCGGGCGAGCTGCCGCGGCGCAGCTGCTCGATCTCGCCGAGCCGCCGACGGCGATCTTCGCCTTCAACGATCAGCTCGCGATCGGGGCAATGCAAGCCGCGCTGGAGCGCGGCATGCGCGTGCCCGAAGAGCTCTCGATCGTTGGCTTCGACGACACCGCTGAGGCCCAAATCGTCACGCCGCGCCTAACGACCGTCCACCAGCCGCTCGCCGAGATCGGCCGGATGGGAGTGAGTCTGCTGACGCGGCTGCTCGAGAACCAGCGTCTCGAGGCACTGCACGTTGAGCTCGAGACGAAGCTGGTCAAGCGCGGGTCGACAGCGCCACCTCGCGTCCTAGCCTGAGCCGGACGCGCCGATCTCGCCAGAGCTGCCACTCGCGCCGCTCCGAGCGCTGCTGCCGGTCTCACCCGACGGCCCGCTTGCTCCGCTTGGGCCGGCGGCGCCAGGCGTCGTCGCCGCCGCGGTGAGCATCGTCGTCGTGTAGCTGATCTGGCGAGCGGCGGTGGTGGCGGGGATCGTCAGGACGAGGCTATGGAGGTTTTCGGAGTAGGCCGAGCTGGCAGTCACGGAGGCCGCTATGTGTACACGGACGTTCAGCAGATACGACTGGCTTGAGCCATCCGGTTCCTCGATCGTGACGCCGTGGCGCGTTGGCGAGAGCCGCGCGCCGGCTTCATACCAGACCTGCAGTGCGTACGCAGATCCCGGCTTGGCGGCGAACGACAGCGCCACGCCGTTGCCCGACGCAGTCGGCGCGAACGTCCAGAGCATGCCTCGATCGACGGTCCTTCGAGCGTCGCGCCAGCTACCAACGATTGCGACGACACCAGTGCTGGAGGCACTGATGCTCCTCCCGACCGGGTAGAGGGTCGCTCGTCCTGAGAGCATGGCGAGCCCCCCGAGCGTGGCATTGCGCGTCAGCGGGCGCTGTGGCAGGGCCGCTCGCCAGCCGTCGACCGTATCGAGTTCGGCCGCGACCAGCCCGAAGCCATATCGCGCGTCGCCGTGGTTGCTGTTTACCGCATGGACCGCAAACCAGAGGTCGCCGTGCGTTACGGCCGCGAACCGGGTGTGGGACGGATCGACAAACGCGCCGTCGCTCTCGCTCGGCAGCGGCCCTTCCGCCGCGGCCGGAGCGTTGTGGAGCTGGGTCGCCGCATCGTCGAGCGCCCACAGCGCGAGTCCGTCGTACTCGACTGTGTTCGCGTAGCGGTCGATGCCGGTGTAGCTCGTCGGCAGGTTGTCGCCGGCGAAGCGCGGAACGAGCGGAAAGCCCCAGCCGCTGCTCGGGTAGAGCGACTGGAGCCTCTGTAGCGCGACGGCCGCGGCGCTCAGGTAGCGTCCGCGCCAGGTTGCGTCTGTGGTCAGCTCGGCCGCGATCGCCAGCGCGTCGATTGTCGCTGCGACAGACCAGACCTGTGCCTGCCCGCGCCCGATGTAGGTGTCGTCGCCATCCGGCGCCAGCAGACCTACAAGCGCCTCCGCGGTGCGACCAAACGCCTCGCCTAGCGCTGGTGGCGTGCGCGCGCCTAGCGCCAGCATCGCTCTGCCAAGCATCAGCGTCGACAGCACGTGGTAGGCGAGCGGGTTCTCGCTCGGGTCGCTCAGGATGCCGACGCCGGAGAACGCGCTATCGCCGACGCGGTAAGCGCCGGAGCCCGCGTGGCCGACGGCCATTCGCAACCAGGCTCGCGTCTGGTCGCGCACGCCTGCGGGGTTGCCCAGGAGAGCATCCGAGCGGTAGCCGCGCAGGCCGGTGTGCAGCAGTGCGAGCTCGGCGACAGCAGAAACCAACTTCAGGTTCGTATAGCAGTGCGCGCTCGCGTAACAGAGGCCCTGCTTGGAGATCGGTGGGCCGTGTCGGCGCAGGAACCGCGCCAGGCGGGGACGCGCTCTCTTCCAGGCCGGATTGCCGGCGAGGGTCGACTCGTCGTAGGAGTAGGCGTCGCTCAGCGAGAGCAGCTCGAAACCACCCTCGTCGGCGTGCGTGATCTCCGACAGCTCGGCCGTCAGGCCGTCATCGACGAGCGTGTCGCTGCCGCCGGCGACGCCGGCCTCGACCAGTGCCTCGCCGATCATCGAGACGCCGTAGTCGCCGACTACCGGGCCCACCACTGGATCGTCGAAACCTCCCCTCGCGAGTTCGTGCGCCGACCATTCGCCGGCCGTTGAATCGGCCAGCGCCGAGACCTGCTGCGAAAGCGCCGTCGGATCGACCGAGCCTCCTGCCTGTGCGAGGTGTGCTGCTGCTGCCGGCGGCTCACCGGCCCCGGCTCCCGGAGCGATCGTCGCGACGGTGGCGCAGGCGAAGACGGCCACGAGCACCGCTCCGGCGTGCGCGCGTAGCTTGCGCTGTGAGCACAAGTCGCAGAAGCCTCGCAGCGAGGGCGGTGCCGCGCGCCGGCTGGCGCGGGCTCCGCCAAGGCGACGGCGCAACGAGCGCCGCTTCAGAAGAGCACCGATGTGACGTGAGCAAAGACCCACCACGGCGGCTTGGCGTAGTAGCGCTGCGCTGTGTAGGAGAACATCCAGCCGGCCGACAGCGCGCTGATCGCGATCACCGAGTAGGCGCTGATTCGCGGGTTGATGCGAAGACGCCGTGCGCCGATGCCCGCGAAGAGCGGCACGGCGAGAACGAGCACCAGCGTGAAGTAGCGGCCGTGCATGCCGCTTATCTGCGAGTCGCCAACGGCAGTCCATGTGATGTAGATCGCGATCGCCGTCGCCAGGAAGTAGGTGACGAGGGTCCCTCCGACCCAGCCGCGGATGCCCCGACCGAGAGGTGGGCCTTCGGTGTTAGCGCACGCCAACACCAAGAACAGGACTAGCCAGGCGATACCGAACCACTCCGGCAAGCCCCACTCGCCAACGGTGCCGGCGACCTCGTTGAGCTTGAAGAGGGCGCCGGCGGTCGCCGTATTCCAGAACAGCGCTGGGATCTTCAGCAGATGGGCGAGGAGGTAGTGCTCCTGGCCGGGCTGGCTGATGTACATGCGCTGCGCCGCTTGGTAGACGACGTTGCGGTACGGGACGAAGTCGGTGTTCGAGGCGAGGTCCCACCAGACTGCTGCGAGCAGGCCGGGAACCGCGATGACCGCGGCGCGCCAGCGGCGCGTGGCACCGCTTCCGAGGACGCCGCCGAGCAGCGCGAGTATCGCGACAAGCACGAGGACCAGCGGGAACTTCAGCAGTCCGACGAGTATTCCGAGGACGCTGAGCGCGGCGATCTCGCGCCTGCGCAGCTCGTCGCCACGATCCGCAAGATGGAGCGCATACGCGGTGGTCAACGTGACGATCGCAAGCGCCGCCGAGTCGGCGGAGACGACCGTCGCCTGCGAGAGCGCCGTCGGCACGAGCACGACGAGCGAGAAGAGCCACTTCCATCGGGGAGCGATCGCGACGGCCGCGGTCACGACCGTCGCCCAGGCAAGCCCGGTGAGGAGACGCGCGGCAAAGATCGCGGCGATCACTGGCTCGTTCACCTGCCGGGCGATCCAGAAGACCACGGTCGCCGGGATGTAGTTGACCGGCGAGTACAGGGCTGTGTTCTCAAAATGCCCGAAGGCGAGCTTCGAGCCGAGTGAGATCCCCAGCAGGGGTGCATAGTCCTTTGCCCTGAAGTGGACCTGCCTGCCCTTGTTGTGCGAAACGCCGTAAATTCGGTTGAGGACGCGTAAGAGCGCGTAGGACACGTTGCCGCCAGCCCGTCGCTTCGGCACCAGGCGGCCCGTCAGGTGGCCGTGGCACGAGAACAGATGCCGATGGGTCGTGCAGTCCACGACTTGCGGGAGCACGTGGCCCAGCGAGAGCTGGTAGGCCCTGAGGATGTGCTCGGTCTCGTCCGGACCGAACCCGATCGGGACGACGAGCCCCATGTACAGGGCCGAGAGGACGGCGATCCCGGCGGTCCAGACGACCGCGCCCGATAGGCGGTACGAGCTACTCAAGTCCGAGATCGCGCGGGACGCTATCGGACCGCCGATCGTGCCGCGCCCCGCGGGCGTCAACGGCGATCAAGCGCTTTCCTTGCCGATGCGCGCGGCGACGTCGACCCTTGTCACGACCGGGGCTGACCGTGGGCATGCCGACAGGTTAGGCCCCCTGGCCTCAGGCCATCGCCGCCGGCCCTCGGAATTCGACCTCGCTCGAGCTGGTCAGGCTGCGGCGTCGGCGATCGGGGCGCCAAGCTCGAGCTCGAACCAGAAGCTGCTGCCTTCGCCCGGCCTGCTAGTTGCCCCGATCGTCCCGCCCATCAACGCGACGAGGTCGCGCGCGATCGCCAGCCCGAGTCCGCTGCCGCCGTAGCGACGCGTCGTCGAAGCGTCGGCTTGGGTGAACGGCTCGAACA
>DATAJI010000395.1:0-2016 GCA_036262195.1 Solirubrobacteraceae bacterium | reverse complement strand
AGCCTCCACCCGTCGACGTACATGCCGACCAAGATGGTGCTCGAGGAGATCGGCCACAGCATCGACAGCCTCGAGGATGGCGTCGCGGCCACGAACCGGCTCGTCAGCGACCCCGAGCTCGCGCGGACCACCGGCCGCTTCTTCGACCGGACCCACGACGCCTGCGCCAACGCGCAGGCCTACGACGAGTCAGCGCGCGCTGAGCTCTGGCGACGCAGCCTCCAGCTCGTCGGCCATGATGACGTCGGCGGCTAAGAGATCATCCGAGAACTCGGTTGGTGTGGTTGATGCGGTGGAGGCGGCGGTGCCAGAGGAGCGCGCTGGCGAGTTGGATGAGGCCTTCGTAGTTGGCTGCTTTCTTGTCGTAGCGGATCAGGATTGCGCGGCAGCGTTGTAGCCACGCGATGGTGCGCTCGACGACCCAGCGGCGAGCGGGGTGGGTTTTCTCGCCAGAGCCGTCGAGTTTCTCTTCACCGATGCGCCGGACGTGTGCCGTGTAGCCGGCTTGGACACACACCTCGTCGGTGGCCTTGTTGTCATAGGCCTTGTCCAGGCAGAGGTGCTGGAGTACTTGTGTTGGGTCGGGGCGCTGAACGACGATCGCGTCGATTGTCGCCGCCAGCAGCTTGTGGTCGTTGACGTTCGCGCCGGCGATCACGACGCCCAACGGTCCGCCGTCCTGCTCGACGATCAGATGCTTCTTGGTTCCCGATTTGGCTCTATCAGTGGGGTTCGGGCCGCGCGCGTCGCCGTCGAAACGGCTCTTGCCCATCACGCCGTCAGCGGCCTGCCACTCCCAACGCACGCCGCCGAGCTCCTCGCATTCTCTGACCAGCTCGGCCCAGATCTCCTGCAGCACCCCGTCGCTGACGAACCGCTGAAACCAGCCGTGAACGGTCGAGTCCGCACCGAACTCGCGCGGCAGCCGGTTCCACTGCACCCCCGAGCGCATGCGGTAGATGACCCCGTCGAGCACGCGGCGGAGATCGGCTCGCGGGCGACCCGTCGCTGCCACGGGGTAGTGGCGATCGAGCACACGACTGATGCGTTCCCACAACTCATCCGGGAGCTCCCAGATCGTCGGCAACACCCCGGCAGGAATAGTCTCGGTCCTCGGCAAGGCACGCTCCTTTAGCGAGATCGGCGTGCCTTGCCGATTCAGCCCAAGGAGACATAACTCCTGCTACCCCACCGAGTTCTCGGATGATCTCTTAGACCGGTGAGCGACTACCCGCAGCAGATCACGCCGGTGCTCCACGTCGAGCCGGTGCCACGGCGAATCCGCGCTTTCCTCGGTGGCGTCAAGGTGCTCGATACGACGAACGCCATCTATGTCTGGGAGGCGCCGCACTACCCGCAGTACTACATCCCGATCGCCCACGTGGAGGAGCAGCTGCTGCTCGACGAGCACCATTCGCACAAGCTTCGGCTCGGCTCGGCTCAGCGCTATGGCCTGCGCGTCGGCGATCTGGTGCGCCCCGCCGCGGCCAAGCTCTACACCGAATCGGAGGTCGAGCAGATCGCCGGCAGGATGCGCTTTGAATGGGACGCGCTCGATCACTGGTTCGAGGAGGACGAGGAGGTCTTCGTCCATCCCCGCAGCCCCTACACGCGCGTCGACGCGCTGCGCTCCACGCGCCGGGTCAGGGTCGAGCTCGACGGCGTGCTACTCGCCGAATCCTCCTCGCCGGTGATGGTGTTCGAGACCGGGCTGCCGACCCGCTACTACCTCAACCGCACTGAGATCGACTTCGAGCACCTAGAGGTGAGTGACACGATCACGGCCTGCCCCTACAAGGGGCGAACGACCGGCTACTGGTCGGTTCGGATCGGCGACAGCGTCCACGCGGACCTCGCCTGGTCCTACGACTTCCCGACGCGCCAGCTGCTGCCGATCGCTGGGCTGATCGCCTTCTACAACGAGAAGGTCGACATCATCCTGGACGGCCAGCCGCTGGAGCGGCCGCAGACGCACTTTTTCGCCCGGCCCGACTGACCGCCGGGCCGGGCTGATAC
>DATAJI010000394.1:0-5124 GCA_036262195.1 Solirubrobacteraceae bacterium | reverse complement strand
CGCGACGGTACCGGCCGACCTGGCCGGTCTCACGCTGACACCGGGCGTCTACAAGAACGCCTCGGCGCTCGGTCTGACCGGAGCGCTGACGCTCGACGCCCAGGGGAACCCCGCCGCGGTCTTCATCTTCCAGGCGGGATCGACGCTCATCACCGGCTCGGGGAGCACGGTGAACCTGATCAACGGAGCCCAGCCGTGCAACGTCTTCTGGCAGGTCGGCAGCTCTGCGACGCTTGGCACGACGACCAACTTCGTCGGCAACATCCTCGCCGTGTCGTCGATCTCGATGAACAACGGCGTCACCCTCAACGGACGCGCACTGGCCCGCAACGGCTCGGTGACGCTGATCAACGACACGATCACGGCCGCGCAGTGCGCGACCCCGAATACGACGACCGGCTCCGGCTCTGGCTCTGGCTCCGGCTCCGGCTCCACGACGGGCACCGCTGGTGGCGCCGGCAGCCATGGAGGCTCAGCGCTGCTCCACGCGACGCCGTCCGGTCTGACGAAGCCCGGGTCGAACCTCTGTGTCAGCAAGGCGTTCGAGGTGAAGGTGTCCGGCAAGCTGATTCGCCGCGTCGTCTTCACGTTCCAGGGTCACGTTGTCGCGACGCGCACCAAAGCACCGTTTACGACCTCGGTCGATCCCGGCACCGGGTCGCACACGCTGAAGGCGCGTGTCACGTTCTCCGACACCACGCCAGCAAAGACACTCCACATTCCGGTCAGGTCGTGCAAGGCGGCGGACCGGTCTGTAAAGCCGATCGCCGGCAGCGGCGGCTTTACCGGGTGACGAGCGTCGTCTCGATCGGGCCGGCTCAGCGCCGGCCCGATCGAGCGCGCGGCACTGAACTCTGATGAAACGAACGATCGCAACCATCTCCTTCCTGCTCCTGAGCACCGCCTTTACCGGCGGCGCGGGAGCGGCGACGCCGCTGCAGATCGCGCCGCAGCAGGAGCTCGTAGCGCTCGCGGACGCCACCAGCGTTCGCCACAGTCCCGACGGTTCCGTGCTGGAGACGGTCGCCGCCACCCGGCCGATCACGCGCGAGCAAACGGTGCTTCCGGTGCTTTCGGCGGTGATCGACAACAGCGTCGATGCGAAGGGGCAACTGTGGCTTCAGGTGCGACTCCCGGGTCGCGTGCTCGGTCAGAAGGCTCCGCCGCAGGCCGGTTGGATCAGCTCGTCCGGCACGACGATCTCGAGCACCGCCTGGCACCTCGTGGTCGATCTCGGCGCCCGACGCGTGCTCGTCTACGACGCGGGTGTACGCGTCCGCAGCTATGCGGCAGTCGTCGGCAAGAGCTCAACGCCGACACCGACCGGCGAGTACTTCGTCGAGGAAAACGTGAAGATGGCGGCTGGCGCCCCCGGTGCGCCGTTTGCGCTTGCCACGAGCGACCGCTCGAGCGTGCTGCACGAGTTCGAGGGCGGGCCGGGCCAGATCGCGATCCACGGAGTCGAGAACCTCGGTGGCACGCTCGGAACCGCCGAGTCTCACGGCTGCATCAGGCTCGCCACGAGCGCCATCACCTGGATCGCGTCGCGGATCGGCCCGGGCGTGCCGATCACGATCACCTAGAGCCTGCCGCGCCGCGGCGGTCAGGCGCGGACTCAGTGGCCCGCGCCAGGTGGAGCCGCCGGCTCTGGCTCAGGCGCTTCGTTGACCCGGCGCTCAACCTCGTGACGCCGTTGGCGGGCAGCTTGGATTGACCCGTCTGGCGGCGTCATCGACGCCGTCTCTTCGAGGTCGAGCTCCACGCTCAGCCTGCTCCGCCGGCCGGTCCGGGGACGATTCGTGTCCTCGAGTGGCAGCAGGCGTACGGGTAGCGCGAAGACGCGGATCGCGACTCGCTCGCCGTCGGGGGTCAGGCTCGCGTGCACGTTCAGCCAGCGCACCATTCCGTCCCTCGCGAGCAGCCTGCCGATGCCATCAAAGGACACACGCCGCCCGCCGGTCAGCCGGCAGAACTCGCGCAGCGATCGCGTGCGGTCCTCGGGATGTACGAAGTCGACCAGCGCGGCGCCGTCGAGCTCGCCGGGCGCGCAGGCGAGCAGATCACTGAACGCCACCGTCGCGCTGAGTACCCGCCCGCGCTCGGCACCGCTCGTGCCGATCAGCGCCTTCGTAACCGGGCGGGCCTCGTAGAAGCGACTTAGGTCCATACACGAATGTTCGAGCACAAATCCGAAACAGGCCTCACGTAATTCAGGCTCAGACGATCAAAGGAGTGCGCCGGAGAGCCGGTCGCCAGTGCCGGCGCGCCGTTGACCTATGGCCCGAACTGGTGGACGGACTCGGCGCTGACCCACGCCGAGAAGTCCCCCAGCAGCAGCAGCGCGAGAACGAGCCCGCCGACGAGCCCGCCGGCGAGCGCGATGGCACGCCCGAGCTGTCCGTCGCCAGCGCCGGCCAACTCAACGCGCGACGCGCGCGGCCGGCGCGTCAGTAGCTCGCTCATCTCCGGGATGTGTCCGATGACGTGCAATCCGGTGACTGCGGCCCAGACGATGAAGCTCGCCTTGTGGATCAATCGAAGCGACCCGGTTGAGCTTGGGCCGACGACCAGCAGCGCGACTCCGCTCGCGAGCACCGTTAGCGTCGAGAGCACGACGAACGGGGCGAGCCCGCGCAGCGCCAGCGGCGGCGGGCCCTTGCGCCTGTAGACCGGGTTGAACGTGTAGTAGCGCACGAACCGGTACCCGGTGCTCGCCAGCTTCACAATGACCGGCCCGATCAGCAGCAACCCGACGAACAGATGCACCGAGATCAGCTGATGCAGGCGCAGGATCGTGACGCCGATAACGGCGAGCAGCACGAGGAGGACCGCGCCGGTCAACGCGGTCAGGCGGCCGTTGCCATCGACCCCGCCGGCGAGAAGCCGCGACGAGCGCCGACTGGCCGCGCCGCCGCCGTCGTTGCGGAGCTCGTCAGCGAGCGCTACGTCGTGCTCTGTCGCCATCGGCCCAGTCTTTGGCTGCGGACTAAAGGACCTGTCAGGGCACGATGAGAATGTTCTTTGCAAGCCGCCGACCGCGATCTGTGCTGTGGCGGGCGCGCCTCCTGTGGGCCCCTATGATCAGTCGATGACGCTCGGCGGGACGCACGGCTAGAGCAGGCGCCGTGCCCGAGCTGATCCTTGTCATCGAGGACGAGTCCGCGATCGTGGACTTTGTCGACCGCGGCTTGCGAGCGGAGAGTTTCCTCGTCGAATCGGCAAGCGATGGCATCGACGGCACTGCACGCGCGCTCGACGACCGCGTCGATCTCGTCCTGCTCGACATGATGCTTCCCGGGCGCAGCGGCTCCGAGGTCCTGGCCACGATCCGCCAGGCGCGACCGACGCTACCGGTGATCGTGTTGACGGCGCGCGGTGAGGTCGAGGACCGGGTGGCCGGGCTCGACGCCGGCGCGGTCGACTACCTCGTGAAGCCGTTCGAGCTCGCCGAGCTCGTCGCGCGGATCAGGGCTCAGCTGCGCGTCGCACACCAGGCGCCTACCACCACGGTGCACTGCGGCGACATCGAGCTCAACCTGATCACGCGCGAGGTCCGCCACGGCGAGCGCGATGTCCGCCTCTCGACAATCGAATTCGAGCTGCTCGCCTACCTCGTCCACAACCGCGGCCGTGTGCTCTCCCGCGCGGAGTTGCTCAGCGCGGTCTGGGGCTATGACCACGATCCGGGCACCAACGTCGTCGACGTTTACGTCGGCTACCTCCGCCGCAAGCTCAGCCGGGATGGCCTGCGCGCACCGATCACGACCGTTCGGTCCGTCGGCTATCGCATCGACGATGCGGATTAGCTCGCCGCTGCGCGCGAGCCTGCGCTGGCGACTCACGGCCTGGGTGGCCGGCGTGATGTTGCTCTCGGCCGCGGTCACGTTTGTTGTCGTCTACCGCGCCACCGACCAGGACCTGCGAGGTGGGATCAGCCGCGACGTTGCCGGCGATGTCGCCGAGCTCGCGCAGTCGCTCCGGCTGCTCGGCGACGACAGCGCCAGTCAGATCGCCGCCGCGGCCGGACGGTATGTCAACGCCCAACCGTTCACTGCCGGATCGGCGCTGCTCTTCGTGATCGTGCCCGGCGCCCGGCCGCAGAGCAACGAGCCGGAGCTGTTCGGCAAGGCTCAGCCCGACGACGGCGAGAGCGCCGCCCAACAGGCGGCCGAGAACGCGATGGGTCGGGTGTTCGCCGTGCCGCACCTCGGCTTCTCGACCCGCCCCGCTCCCGACGCCGGCGAGCTGCGCGTGGCGGAACGAGCCGTACGTGTCGGCCACCTCACCGTGGTGGCGGGCGCCGGCGAGCCTCTCGAGGCGGTGACCCGCGCCGAGCACAGCCTGACGCGCGCGTTTGCCCTCGCCGGCGGCATCGCCCTCGCGCTGGCCCTGCTCGCGTCCTATCTCGCCGGTGCCCGCGTGTCGGCGCCGCTACGACGGATGGCGGCGGTCGCGACGCGCGTCGACACTGGGGACCTCGAGCCGCGGATGACGACCTCGCCTGGCCGCAGCGACGAGGTCCAAATCCTCGCCGATGCCTTCAACCGCATGCTCGATCGCCTCGCCGACGGTATCGCGGCGCAACGCAGCTTCATCGCCGACGCGTCGCACGAGCTGCGCACGCCGCTCACCGTGATTCGCGGCCAGCTCGAGGTGCTCGCGACAGCGCCAAACCCGTCGGCCGAAGAGCTGCGCCGGGTCGAGCGGCTCGTCGCCGCCGAGATCCGCCGCACTAGCCGACTTGTCGACGATCTTCTGCTGCTCGCCCAAGCCGAGCGACCGGATTTCCTGCGCGTCGAGTCGTTTGATCTCAAGCCCTATGTCACCGAGCTTTGGGACGGCATGAGCCTGACGGCAGAACGACGCTTCGAGCTTGGCGAGCTGCCCGCCGGCTCGCTGCGCGCCGACCCCGACCGTCTCGCGCAGGCGCTGCGCGACCTCGCGCGCAACGCGATCGAGCACACCAGCGAGGGCCTCGGACTCGTGCGCCTCGACGTCATGCGGATCGGACCGGATCGCCTGCGCTTCAGCGTCAGCGACGACGGGCCTGGCATCGCCGCCGGCGAGCACAGCCGTGTGTTCGAGCGCTTTCACCGCACCGACCCCGCACGCACCCGCGCGGCC
>DATAJI010000393.1:0-3053 GCA_036262195.1 Solirubrobacteraceae bacterium | reverse complement strand
GTCCCGGAGTGCAGACAAAGTGCAAACAACTACAGCGGTTCCGGGCACGGACCGAGAGAAATTGGCGATGCTGGCGCACGGCTACCTCCCGTCAGGCGGGCAGTTTGCGGCGGCACCACCCGCGCCGAGCCGAACTGGTTGCGCGCCACCGCGGAAACGCTTTCCGTGGGTCGCTGAAGTCGCAAGACAGCTCATTTGCAGCGACTTTTGATGCCGGAGGAGGGACTCGAACCCCCGACACGCGGATTATGATTCCGCTGCTCTAACCGACTGAGCTACTCCGGCGGGGAGCGGAAGTCTAGAGCGCTCGGAGCCTTATCTTCCCGGTCGTGGATGTCGCGATGCCGCTGGTCGCCGTGCCCAACGTCTCAGAGGGACGCGACGTCGCGGTGCTCGACGCGATCGGTGCGGCGTTCGCGAGCGAGGCGCGGCTCGTCGACCGTCACGCTGATCGTGACCACCACCGGGCGGTCTTCACGCTTGCCGGAGCGCCAGCGGAGATTTCCCGCGCGCTGCTTGCCGGGGCGCGCGAGACGGTGGCGCGCGTCGACCTCGGTCGGGAGCGGGGAGTGCACCCCCATGTCGGCGCGCTCGACGTAGCGCCTGTCGTCTTCTTTGCACCCGAGCTCCGCGGCGCCGCCTGCGCGGAGGCGCTGGTCACAGCCGACTCGATCGCGAGCGAGCTGGCGGTGCCGGTGTTTCTCTACGGAGCTCTGGCCGGTGGTCGCACACGCGCCGAGGTGCGTCGTGGCGGTCGCAAGGCACTTGGCGAGCGGATCGCCTCTGGCGAGCTGACGCCCGATTTTGGGCCCCGCCGGCTGCATCCAAGCGCCGGTGCCACGCTCGTCGGCGCGCGCGCGCCGCTCGTCGCCTTCAATCTCGAGCTGGCGCCGCCAGCGGACCTCGAAACCGCCAAACGGATCGCGGCCGGCATTCGTGAGCCTGGCCTGCTCGCCGCGATCGGTCTCACGCTCGCCACGAGAGGCGGTGTGGCGCAGGTCTCGATGAACGTCGAGGACCCGTTCGCGCTCACGCTTGCTGCGATCGTCGAGCGGGTCGCCGAGCATGCGCCGATCGCTGCAGCGGAGATCGTCGGACTCGTGCCCCGGACTGCGCTCGAGGGCTTTCCGGCCGGCCTGGAGTTGCATGGCTTCGACCCCGACCACCAGGTCGCCGAGAACGCATTAACCTTCTAGGCATGCCCCGCACGACCAAGCGCCGACGCTCGACCAAGCACCGCGGCAATGCCGCGGGGATCATCGAGGCTCGCGGCCGCACCGGTCGTAAGCCGACCAAGGGCGAAAAGGGTGGTGGCGGCGGACGCGGCGGGAGCTCGGGCCGCGCGTCTGGCGGCAAGGGCTCGCGTGGGCCAAAGGCGAAGCGCTACGAGCAGGCGCCGACGTGGAAGAGCGCTGGCTTTCGGGCAGTCTGCGCGGCGGTCATCGTCTATCTCGTCTCGACGCTGCTACTCAAGCGCCCGGTCGAGACCAACCTGATCTTGCTGCCGGTCGTGCTGTTCATCTACGCGCCGATGATCTACTACACGGATCTATGGATGTACCGCCGCCACATGCGCAAAAAGGCGGCGCAATGAGCGACGCGCTCGATGTGCGCACGTTCACGGTCGGACCGATCCACGAGAACGCCTACATCGTCCGCAACGCGGGATCCGCCCGCGGCGTCCTGGTCGATCCGGGCGCGGAGCCCGAGCGGCTGATCGATGCGCTCGATGCGTTGGACGTCACGCTCGATGCGATCCTGATCACGCACACGCACTTCGACCACGTCGGCGCTGTCGCCGCCCTTGCGCGCCACAGCGGCGCCCCGGTCTACTGCCCGGCGATCGAGCGCGACGTCCTGGCCGACCTCGACGGCTACATGAGCGCAACAGGATTTGGCCCGTTCGAGAGCTACGAGGCTGACGAGGTGCTCGAGGGCGGGGAGCGTCTCGAGCTGGCCGGGCTCGAGATCGACGTGGTATTCACCCCCGGGCACAGCCCGGGCCACCTCACCTACGCGCTCGGCTCGCAGGGCGTCGTATTCAGCGGCGACGTCTTGTTCTCCGGCTCGGTCGGCCGCGTCGACCTCCCAGGCGGCGACTGGCCGACGCTCGGGGCCTCGATCGCAACGCTGCTCGACTCCTACCCCGACGACACGCTGGTCTACGCCGGCCACATGTCACTCACCACGCTCGGACGGGAACGCGCGAGCAACCCGTTTCTCGCTGAGCTGCCTGCCCCCGCCCGGGGGCGCGCACCGGCCTCCGGGTGAGCGCGGGCCTGACCGCCCCGCGCGGCACCGCCGACGTGCTGCCACAGCAGGCTGCGCTGCGCCTGCGTGTCGAGCAGACCGCGCGCGAGCTGCTCGAGGCCGCCGGCTACGGACGAATCGAGACGCCCGCGTTCGAGGCGACTGAGCTCTTTGCGCGCGGGGTTGGCGCCACGACCGACATCGTCGAAAAGGAGATGTATAGCTTCGACGATGGCGGCGGCCGGTCGCTCACGCTGAGGCCGGAGGGAACCGCTCCGGTGTGCCGCGCCTACGTCGAGCACGGCATGCACAAGCTCGCGGCTCCGGTCAAGCTCTACTACCTCGAGAGCTTCTTCCGCGCCGAGCGACCGCAGGCCGGGCGCTACCGCCAGTTCTGGCAGGTTGGCGCCGAAGCCCTGGGCTCCGACGACCCGGCGCTCGACGCGGAGCTGATCGTCCTCCTCCACCAGCTGCTGACGGCGCTCGGCGCCCGCCGCCTGCATCTGCGCCTATCGAGCCTTGGGACACCAGCCGCTCGCAGCGAGTATCGCGAAGAGCTGATCGCCTATCTGCAGGCCAACTCCGAGCGCCTTTCGGAGACCGTGCGCGATCGCATCGAGCGCAACCCGTTGCGCGCCTTCGACGCCGACGACCCCTCGACGCGTGCGGTGATGGAGCACGCGCCGCGCCTGCTCGACCGGCTGCCGGCCGATGATCTCGAGCACTTCGCAGAGGTGCGGCGGCTGCTCGAGAGCGTCGGCGTCTCCTACGAGATCGACACCACGCTCGTCCGCGGCCTCGAC
>DATAJI010000392.1:0-1949 GCA_036262195.1 Solirubrobacteraceae bacterium | reverse complement strand
GCTGGCGGCGAGGCTGTGAGTTCGGCGTTCATACACGCTCCGCAGCGGAGCATTACGGCCAGCACCGCCGATGCGCGGACAGCGCCGGGCGCAAAACACGAACGCCCACTGCGACGAGGCGACGAGGCCCTGGCACGGTCGTTTCGCACCGATTCCGGCCACGGCGGTCGCGCGGATCTGGTGGCCGCCCTTGTCCGATAGCGGTCGCGCTCGGGCGTGCTGCGTGGATAGCAGGACTGCTCATTTTTGGCAGAAGCGGTTCGGCGCGGCTCGGCGAGCTGAGCTCTCCTTCGTCGTCGGAGGATCGTGACTCGAGGCGTCGGTCTGGTTAGTAGGAAACGGTGAAGCGCTCGCGATGATGAGCGGGCCGCTCGATCTCGTTGACGACCGCAACGGCTAGATCCTCAGCCGAAATCGTGGAACGGCCGTCGGCGTCGACCAGCAGGACGTCGTTGCCGATGCGGAACTCACCAGTCCGGTGCGGGGTTCGGTCCTGACCGTAGGAGGCGCCGGGGCTGACGTAGAACCAATCGACATCCGCATCGGTCCCCCGCAGCGCGTCGAGCACGGCCCTTTGCGCCGTACTCTCCGGCTTGGCGGCGGCCGGAAAGTCCGGGGTCTCGACCAGCAGCGGTCCACCGGGCGTGGTCTGCAGGCTGCCCGCGCCGCCCATGACCCCGAGCCGCGCGCCCTCGGCGCCGGCCACGCTCAGCAACTCTTGCAGCACCTCGATCAGTTGGTGGCCGTCCGCGGTGACACCGCGCAGCGCGCTGACGATGACCTCCGAACCGGCGCTGGCTCGGGAGATCACGCCCGGCTCATAGACCGAACCGACGAGGACCGTCAGCGCGGGCGCGGCCTCCAGCTCGCCGGCGCCGCGGGCGAGCGCGACGACCTGGTGCTCGCGGCGCAGCAGCTCCGCGACGATGCGACTGCCCGTGTAGCCGGTCGCGCCAAGGACGGTGACTTGTGACATGTGATCTCCTTGCAAGGTTGGTGGGTCGCGCTGATGCGGACCGCTCCTCTGGAACGAACTCGAGCGTCTCGTGCCTCGACGGGGGTCGCTTCCGAGTCGCAAGCGAGAGCAGTGACGGCGTAGGCGTGGCCGGTACCGGCGTGATGCAGCCACCCGACCCACGCTGACGACGTCGCTGCTCCCGGTGAAAGCGATCACGGCCGCGGCGCTCGTCCCGACGCTCTGAGGCGTTGCAGAACAATATCCCTGAGCGGGACACGGGCTGAGGAACGCGCCGCTGTTCTGGGGCCGCGAGCAGGACGGCAGCTCGACCGCGTCGATTGCGGCGTGCCGGGTTCGCTAGAGCGCGAGCATCGCCAATGCGACCTCATCGGCGGCCGCATCGGGGATCGCCGTCGCGGCCCGCTCGAGCACGAGCAGCCGAGCACCGGGGATCTCTCGCGCGAGCGCCTCGCCGTTGCCGACAGGGAAGAACGGGTCGCGGCGACCGTGCACGACCAGCGCCGGGATCGCAAGCTCGGGCAGGCGCTCGCGCCAGCGTGGCTTGCAGTCGAGCTTGGAGAACACCATGCCCATTTGGTTAGCCATTTGCACGGCGGGCTCCGTGCCTGGCGTGCGGTCCCAGATACGCTCGGCGGTCGCGCGCGCGGCGGCGGGATCATCGCCGAGAATCTCCGCGCCACCGGCGGCGAACCGCGCCACGGCAGCGCGATCAGACCAGTCGGGCATCGCGCGCGAGAACAGCCGGTCCATCGTCGCCGCGTCATGGTCAGGCAGGTCGTCGTCGACCGGGCCTGGAGCGACGGGCCGCGACCCTGCGAGGGTGAGCGCCGAGAACGCGTCCGGGTGGTCGAGCGCGGCGACCTGGGCGACCATCCCGCCGACGCCGATGCCCGCCAGGTGCGCCGGCCAGTCGTCGAGGTCCCGGGCGAGCGCCGCGGCGTCGGCTGCAAGATCGCGCAGCGTGTACGCC
>DATAJI010000391.1:0-6132 GCA_036262195.1 Solirubrobacteraceae bacterium | reverse complement strand
TCCAATTCAAGCTGCCACCGCCGCTCGGGAGGAACCGATGACCGTTCCGCTTCGCCAGGGCATGAAGATCGGCAGCTACATAATGCGCCAGAAGCTCGCCGGGCGCGAGCGCTTCCCGCTGCTCGTGGAGCTCGAGCCGCTGTTCCAGTGCAACCTCGAGTGCGTCGGCTGCGGCAAGATCCAGCACCCAGAGGCAACGCTGAAGCGGCGGATGCCGGTCGAGCAGGCGCTTGCCGCGATCGACGAGTGTGGCGCGCCGATGGTCTCGATCGCCGGCGGCGAGCCGCTGATCCACCCGGAGATCGACGTCATCGCACGCGAGCTGGTCGCGCGCAAGAAGTACGTCTTCCTCTGCACCAACGCGATCCTGATGAAGAAGAAGCTCGACCTCTTCAAGCCGGACCGCTACTTCGCCTGGGCCGTGCACATCGACGGGCTGCGCGAGCGCCACGACGAGTCGGTCGACCGCGAAGGCACGTTCGACAAGGCGGTCGAGGCGATCAAGGCGGCGAAGGACGCCGGCTTCCGGGTGACGACGAACACGACGATCTTCACCCACGACTCGCCCGAGAGCGTCCGCCAGGTGCTCGACTTCCTGCAGTACGAGCTCGACGTCGACGCGATGATGATCTCGCCGGCCTACGCCTACGAGAAGGCGCCCGACCAGGAGCACTTCCTCGGCGTCAAGCAGACCCACGAGCTGTTCACGGCGGCCTTCGCCGACGGTCGCCGGCGCAAGTGGCGGCTCAACCACAGCCCGCTGTTCCTCGACTTCCTCGAGGGCAAGGTCGAGTACGGCTGCACCGCCTGGGGGATCCCGAGCTACTCGCTGTTCGGCTGGCAGCGGCCCTGCTATTTGATGTCCGACGGCTACGTCTCCACCTACAAGGAGCTCGTCGAGACGACCGACTGGGAGGCCTACGGGCGCGGCCGCGACCCGCGCTGTGAGAACTGCATGGCCCACTGCGGCTACGAGCCGACCGCGGCCCTGGCGACGAGCCGCTCGCCGCGGCAGTCGTTGCGCGCGCTCCTCAGCAGCTGAGGCTGTTCCGGGGGGCGCATGCGCCCCCCGGCCGGATGGTGCATGCACCATCCGGGCCCTCGGCGCATGCGCCGAGGGTTCCCTGGGCGGCGGTGATCCGCTTGCGCTTGTTTCGCGAAGGAGTTGGCGGCGAAGGCGGGGGTGACGGCGCCGCTACCAGGTGCCGAGGCCGGCGGCTGAATATGCGCCGCCGGCATGGCAGCTGCCGTTGGGGTAGGTTCCGGACGGCGTCTGGCAGATTCGCCGGATCGTGTGGCTGGGCGTGATCACGATCCCGTAGATGTTGCCGCTCCTGGAGTAGCCGAGCGTCACGGTGCCGGGCGGACCGAATCGTCGCGACAGCGCCTGGCCCGTGCTTCGGTGGATGCCGTCGTCCCCCAACGCCGACTGTGTCGGGCAGGGCGCGTGGTCGCGGCTGAGGGCGAAGCAGCTCGCCGTGCGCGTGTTGGTATTCGCGCTGGCGTCCGTCGCCTTGGTCGGCTGGCTGAGGAATGCTGGGGTCGCGACCACCGCGAGGACCGCGATGATCAGGATCACCACCAGCAGCTCGACGATCGTGAAGCCGCGTTCGCCGGCGGTGTCGAGCGAGGAGCGTCGATCGAGGGGCATGGCTTCCTATCGACATCGCACGCCAAAGCTGTGGTCGAGTCGAGTGCTCACTGCTTGCCCGACATAATCAAGCTGTGCGCGTGCTCGTGGTGGAGGACGAGGCGAAGCTGGCCAACCTGCTGCGGCGTGGGCTGCGGCGCGAGGGGATGGCGGTCGACATCGCCGCTGACGCCGAGTCGGCGCTGGTCCGCGCGACCAGCACGACCTACGACGTGATCCTGCTCGACGTGATGCTGCCCGGCAGCGACGGGCTCGAGGTCTGCCGGGCGTTGCGGGCGCGGGATGTCTGGTCGCCGACGCTGATGCTGACGGCGCTGGGCGAGGTCGAGGATCGCGTGCGGGGGCTTGATTCGGGCGCCGACGACTACTTGACGAAGCCGTTCTCCTTCGAGGAGCTGCTCGCGCGGATGCGGGCCCTGGTGCGACGGCCCGCGCGTCCGCGGTCGGCCGTCCTCAGCGTCGATGACCTGCGGCTCGACCCGGCGACACATCGGGCTTGGCGCGGCGAGGCGGAGCTGGCGCTGACGGCGCGCGAATTCGCGATGCTCGAGGTGTTCATGCGGCGCCCGGGGGAGGTGCTGAGTCGCTTTGAGCTGCTCGAGCAGGTCTGGGATGACAGCTATGAGAACCGCTCGAACGTGATCGAGGTCTACGTCGGCTACCTGCGCGACAAGGTCGACCGGCCGTTTGGGCGCCAATCGCTCGAGACCGTTCGCGGTGCCGGCTACCGGCTGCGTGACGGCGACGGCGCGGTCTGATGCGCCGCTTGGCGGATCGCGCTGCCGTGTGGCTCGGCCGGCGCTCACTGCGGTTGCGACTCACTCTGGCGTTCGCCGGTGCCGCGGCGGTGCTGCTCGGCAGCCTCGCGCTGGCGCTCTACGTCAGCTTCGAGTCGGGCCTCGATGGTGGCATCGACCGCTCGCTGCACGCCAGCGTCGCCGCCTTGACCTCGTTTGCGCGGCAGGCGGAACCGGACCTCGCGCACCTGCGGCTGGCCGGGGCCGGTGGCTCGGGGTCGGCCGCGCAGATCCTCGACAGCCGTGGAGGCGTGCTCGACAGCGCGCCCGGGCTCGGCCACGCCGCCCTGCTGACACAGAGCCAACTCAGTGCCGCGCTGCACGCGCCCGTACATGCCGGTGGCCGGGCACTGCTCGCCAGCCGGCTCAAGGGGTCGGACGGCGACGTCCTCGTCGTCGGTGTGCTGCTCGGGCAGCGAAACCACGCGCTGACGGTGCTCGGTGACCTGCTGTTCATCGGCGGACCGATCATGCTGCTGCTGGCCTGTGCCGCGGCATACTGGCTCGCAGCGCGCGCGCTGGCGCCGGTCGAGCGGATGCGCCGGCGCGCCGCCGAGATCTCGGGTGGCGAGCGCGATGCCCGGCTGCCGGTGCCGGACTCGAGCGACGTCCTCAGCCGTCTCGGCGAGACGCTGAACGAGATGCTGGGGCGGATCGCCGAGGCCGTCGCGCGCGAGCGGGCACTCGTCTCACACGCAAGCCACGAGCTGCGCACGCCGCTCGCCGTGTTGAAGCTCGAGCTCGAGCTGGCGCTCGGGCCGGAGCGCTCGCGCGAGGAGATGGCGTCGGCGCTGGCCTCGGCTGTCGAAGAGGTCGACCGGCTGACGCGGCTCGCCTCTGACCTGCTCGTGATCGCCAGCGCCGAGCAGGGCCAGCTGCCGGTGCGCCTCCGCGAGCTCGACGTGGCGCAGGCCGTGCGCACGATCGCCGAGCGCTTCGACCGGATCGCCCAGACCCAAGGCCGCTCGGTCAGCGCCGGCTGCGGCGAGGCGCTGATCGCGCGGGTCGATCCGGACCGCCTCGGGCAGGCCGTCGACAACCTCGTCGCGAACGCCCTGCGCCACGGCGCCGGCGCGGTTGAGATCGAGACGCGAGCGAGCTCGGCGCAGGTCGAGATCCACGTCTTCGACGACGGCGGCGGCTTCCCGGAGGATTTCCTGCCCCACGCCTTCGAGCCGTTCACGCGCGCGGACCCGGCGCGCAGCGGCGAGGCGACCGGACTCGGGCTGTCGATCGTCCTCGCGATCGCTGCCGCGCATGGCGGCAGCGCTGGCGCCGAGAACCGTCCGTCCGGCGGCGCGCACGTGTGGGTGGCGCTGCCGCGCGAGGCACTGGACGTGGCAGGCTCTCTCGCCGTGAAGTACACGGCTGCGCGGAGCTGAGACGCGACCAACCCGGGAGCGTAGGTCGGACTTCGACGGTGAGTACAGCTTCGAGGCGTCGGTCGCGGTGGGCACCAGGACGCTCGACTCGACCATGACGACGAGCATCAGCGCCAGGCAGTCGCGCGCTTGGTCGGTCAGGCGCGGATCAGCGCGAGGACTTCGTCGCGGCGGCGCTCCATGTCGGCGTGCGAGACGAGCGACTCGAGGCACATCCGAAGCAGCGGCTCGGTGTTCGACGAGCGGACATTGAAGTGCCAGTCCGGGTAGTCGATCGAGATGCCGTCGAGGGTGTCCTGCTCGGCGTCGGAGTATTCGGCCGCGATCTGGGCCATCTTCGCCTGCGGGTCGGCGACCTCGCTGTTGATCTCACCAGAGATGAAGTAGCGCTCGCGGAACGGCGCCAGCAGCGCGGACAGCGGCTTGCCGGCGCGGGCGCACAGCTGGAGCATCAGCAGCGCCGGGATCGTGCCCGAATCTGCGCAGTAGAAGTCGCGGAAGTAGTAGTGACCGGAGACCTCGCCGCCGAACAGCGAGCCCTCTTCGCGCATCCGCCGCTTGAAGAAGGCGTGCCCGACGCGGTTGCGGTACGCGCTGCCGCCGGCGGCCTCGACGGTGTCGGCGACGGCGCGGCTCGCGCGGACGTCGTAGAGGATCGCCTCGCCCGGGTGGACCGCAAGCAGTGACTGTGCGAGCAGCGCGGTGAGGAAGTCGCCGTCGATGAACTCGCCCCGCTCGTCGATGAAGAAGCAGCGGTCGCCGTCGCCATCGAAGGCGATCCCGAGGTCAGCCTTCTCGGCACGCACCTTGGCGATGATGAACTCGCGGTTCTCGGGCAGTAGCGGGTTTGGCTCGTGGTCGGGGAAGCTGCCGTCGGGCTGCCAGTAGGCCTCGATCAGCTCGAGGTCCATCGGCTCGAGCAGCGGTCCGATCGTCGGGCCGGCCATGCCGTTGCCGCCGTCGAGCACGACGCGGAGGCCCTTGATCGCTGACGGATCGACGAACTCCAGGATCGCCTTGGCGTAGCCCCCGCGCCAGTCGACCTGCTCGTAGGTGCCGCCGCCCGGCGCTCTGCCGAGACCGGCCTCGATCTTGCGATAGACGTCGTTGATCCCGGTCTCGCCGGACAGCGCGAGCGCGCCCTCGCCGACGAGCTTCGCGCCGGTGTAGCTGGCCGGGTTGTGCGAGGCCGTGCAGATCAAGCCCCCGTCCAGGCGGTTGGAGCCGACGAGGTAGTAGCAAACTTCGGTCGCCGCTTCGCCGGCGTCGAGCACGTGCACGCCCTCGGCGGTGAGGCCGTCGCGGTAGCGCTTGGCGAGCGTCGGAGCGCTGAGGCGCATGTCGTGCGCGAGCGCGACGCTGAGGTCCGCGGTCGACTTGCCTGAAAGGTCCGCGAGGACGCGGGCGAAGGCGCGGCCGATCTGTTCGGCGAGATCGCCGTCGATCTGCTCGCCATAGACGCCGCGAATGTCGTAGGCCTTGAATATCTCGGGGTCGAGCCTCACCGGACCGTGATCGTATGGATTTGCGCTGCCCGGGCGCGGCCGCGCGGCCGCCCCAGTGTGCGATTCAGCGGGTCGCGCTAGCGTGGCGGCGGAATCGCTACGACGTCGAGCCCGTCGATGCCCGTGAAGCCGGCCGGGTTGCAGGTGTAAAGCGGCAGGACGTTGGCGATCGCGGTCGCTGCGATCATCGCGTCGTAGGCGCGGACTGTGGGCTTACGGCCGGCTTGCCTGAGCGACGCGGCGACGCCGCCGAACGCTC
Organism: Solirubrobacteraceae bacterium; assembly: GCA_036262195.1. GTDB lineage: Bacteria > Actinomycetota > Thermoleophilia > Solirubrobacterales > Solirubrobacteraceae > Palsa-513. The sequence goes on along the minus strand of DATAJI010000391.1, from coordinate 538 downwards.
GCGCTGCAGCGGCGTCGAATGCGAGCGGCTCGAAGTCGGCTTCGGCCTGCTGCAGATGGGCCTGCCGGGCCGCCCGCTCGCGCTCGTCGGTCGCGACCAGCGGCCCGACCGACAGCTCTGCGAGCGTCACCGCCGTGATCAACGGCTCTTCGGGGAGGGCCGAGGGGTCCTCGATCTGCCCGAGCTGGGTGACCGTCGAGGTATCGAGGATCCCGCGCGGATGTCGCACGGCGGACGGTGGGATACCAGCCTGTGCGCTCACAGCGTCGGTTCGAGCAGCTGATCAACGTCGGCCGCCAGCGCGGCTGGGTCGACCCGCGGCAATCCGCGCCACCTGGCGATCAGTAGATCTGCGGCGAGCCCAGGGCGCGCGAGTGGGCGCAACTCGGCCACGCGCTGGCCGGCCTTGGTGATCGTGATGGCTTCGCCGCGCGTCGCGCGCTCGACTACCGCACCGCCGTGATTACGCAGATCCCGAATGCTGACGTCGGTCATCGCGATATGAGTGTATCACGCGTGATACACGGAAGGTTTGAAC
>DATAJI010000390.1:0-2073 GCA_036262195.1 Solirubrobacteraceae bacterium | reverse complement strand
TTTCTGGGAGAGCAGGGGTCAGCGTGCGCTCGGCGTCGCTCGGTCAGGCGCCGGCGCCGTGCTTTCACGCGTTAGCGCAAAACGAGAAGCGCCGGCCTCGCGAGGCGGAAGCACTAGCACTAGCACTAGCCCCATTTTCCGCGGTTGAGGGTGGGTAGTTCGAGCAGTTCTTGAGGCTCCGTGCGGGTTTGCGCGTGTTCTTGGCGTTGCGGGGTTGGGTGGTGTTGTGGCAACTCTGGTTCTATGCTGGCGTTTGTGCCGTCCGGTAAGGCTTGTAGTGTTGTGGCAACATGTTCGTTAAGGAGACCAAGGTCAAGCGGTCCGGCCGCGAGTACAGCTATCTGCAGCTGGTGGAGGGGTACCGTGACGACGCGGGCAAGGTTCGTCATCGTGTTGTGGCAAACCTTGGCCGGAAGGATGCGCTGAAGGATTCCGGGCAGCTCGAGGCGCTCGCGGGATCGTTCGCGAGGCTGGACCCGCCGATGGCGGGGACGCGCCGGGCGGTTGGCCCGTTGTTGCTGGTCGAGCACTTTCTGCGCGGGCTCGCGGTGAAGGACACGGTTGATGGGGCGTTGCCGCGCAGCGCGCGGTCGGTGCTGTCGGTCGGTGAGGTTGTGTGTGCGCTGGTCGCGAGCCGGTTGTGTTCCCCGTCTCCGCTGTATGACGTCGCGGGGTGGGCGTCGGGGGCCGCGGTGCACGAGCTGCTCGGGATCCCGCCGGCACTGCTCAACGATGATCGGCTCGGGCGGGCGTTGGAGATGTTCGCGGTTTACGCGGAGGATCTCCGCTCGCGGGTCGCGGCCGGCGCGATCAAACGGTTCGGCGTCAGCGCGGGCCGGTTGCATGTCGATCTGACGACGGTCGGGGTCAGCGGCGCGTATGAGCACTCCGCGTTGGTCGCGAAGGGGTGGGCGTCTGACCGGCGGGTCGCGCGTCAGGTCCGGACGTTGCAGGCGTCAACGCCGGACGGGACGGTGCTCTACAGCCGTCCGGATCCGGGGAACGCGGCGGAGCTGACGTTGGTCGGCGCGTCGCTGGAGCGGCTGCTGGCGGTCTCCGGTCCGGGGTTATTGATCGTGTGCGACTCCGCGATGGGGCAACCCAAGACGATGCGCGAGATCGATCAGGCCGGGGTCCGGTTCGTGGTGCCGTTGCGCGCGAGCGCGGGGTTCCGCGAGCGGTTCCTTGCCGAGGTCGGCCACGCGGCGCTGCGTCCTGTTGGTTACGTGCCCGAGCGCGAAGCGAAACTCCCGGCCGAGCGGCGCACGCGGTTTAAGGGGGCGCTGCGTGACTGGGAGATCCCGGGCAGTGACACCCACCCGCCACTCAGGCTGCGAGTCGCGTACATCCACTCCTCAGAAGAAGCGACCCAGGTCGCGGACGCCCGCGAGCGTGCGCTGGTGAAGGCCGAGGACGCGCTGGGACGGATGCACAACGGATTGGGTGGCCGGTACTACAAAACCCAGGGGCAGGTCGAGCGTCGCATCGGGCAGATCGTCGGGGTCAACATCACCGGACTGATCGACGTGACCGTCACTACTCATGACGGGCAGCTGACCCTCGCCTGGCAACGCAACCAGGAAGCGATCAGCACCGCCGAGGCGTTTGACGGGATCTACGCGCTCGCGACAAACCTCCCCGGGCGCTTGAGCGCCGGCCAGGTCCTGCGGCTCTACAAAGACCAACAGATCGTCGAGCGTCGCCACCGCGACATCAAGCAAACGCTGAAGGTCCGGCCGATCTTCCTCCACAACGACGACCGCGTCTACGCACTGCTCAGCATCGTCGGGATCAGCCTTCTCATCTTCGGACTGATCGAAGCGCAAACCCGTGCCGCGCTCGGCGCCGAGCAGCAGCTCCCCGGATTGCTGCCAGAAGGCCGCGCCGCGAAACCCACAGGCCGCAACATCCTCGCCGCCTTCCAAGGACTTGGCCTCACCTACACCCACACCGGCATCCAACTCGACCCGCTCACCGACACCCAACAACACATCCTCGACCTACTCCAAATCCAGCCGCCCTGGCCCACACAGGCAGACCATGCCATCGCCAGCCGCGGAAAATGGGACTAGC
>DATAJI010000389.1:0-10548 GCA_036262195.1 Solirubrobacteraceae bacterium | reverse complement strand
GCTCGCAGCGGCCGGGATGCCGCTGATCACCGCCGGTCTCGGCCTGCTCACCGGGGTGGGACTGATCGGACTGGCGACCCGCGTCACGAACATGTCAAACGTCGCGCCCGATCTGGCGCTGATGATCGGACTCGGCGTCGGGATCGACTATTCACTCTTCATTGTCACGCGGTTTCGTGAGAACTACGCTGCGTTCGGCGACGTGGAGCGCTCCGTGCTCGAGGCGATGGACACCTCCGGCCGCGCGATCCTGCTGGCAGGGGCGACCGTCGTGATCGCGCTGCTCGGCATGTTCGCGACGGGCGTCGCCTTCATGTACGGCTTGGCGATCGCCGCGGTGATCGCCGTGCTGCTCACGCTCGCGGCATCGCTCACGCTGCTGCCGGCGCTGCTCTCCCGCTTCGGTCCTCGCCTCGTGCGCCAGAGCGGCCCGAGCAGGCGCCGGCGTGGCCGCCAGCGCGGTGCCGCGAACTCAGACGGTGCGGAAATCGCGCTCGCCGAATCGCGCCGCCCGAGCTGGCGAGGCTGGAGCAAGACCGTCAAGGCACGCCCCTGGCCGCTCGGAATCGCGTCCCTGGCGTTGATGGTGGCGTTGCTGATCCCGGTCGTGGCGATGAGGCTCGACAGCAGCGATGCCGGCAACGACCCGTCAAGCAACACCTCACGTCAAGCCTTCGATCTGCTCGCGCAGGGCTTCGGACCCGGCTTCAACGGACCGCTGTTGCTTGTCACCCAACTGCCGCACCGCGACGACACGGCCGCGCTACCGGCGCTGCGCGCGCTCGCCCTTTCGACACCCGGGGTCGTGGCGGCGACGGCGCCGCGGATCGCGCCGTCGGGAACCGTCGCCGTGATCGAGGCCTACCCCGACTCGGCACCGCAGGCCTTGAAGACAACGAATCTGGTCAACCATCTCCGGGATGATGTGCTACCGGCGTTCGATCGAAAGACAGGCCTCGCGGTCCTTGTCGGCGGTTTCACGGCCGGCTCGATCGACTTCTCCAACGTCCTCTCCAACAAGCTGCCGCTGTTCTTCGGGATTGTGATCCTGCTCTCAGCGCTGCTCCTGCTACTCATCTTCCGCTCGATCGTGATCCCGATCCAAGCCGCGGTGATGAACGTGCTGACGATCGGCGCCGCACTCGGTGTGACCGTCGCCGTGTTCCAAGACGGCGTGTTCGCGAGCGTGCTCGGAGTCCAAAAAGGCCCGATCGAAGCGTGGATACCAGTGTTGATGTTCGCCGTCGTGTTCGGACTTTCGATGGACTACGAGGTGTTCCTGATCTCACGCGTGCGCGAGAAGTGGATGCTGCGGCGCGACGCTTCCGCCGCGGTGGGCGACGGCCTCGCGCTCACCGGGCGGGTGATCACCGCGGCCGCGGCAATCATGGTGTGTGTCTTCCTCTCGTTCACGCTCGGCGACGAGCGGACGCTCAAAGAGTTCGGATTCGGGCTCGCCGTCGCTGTGTTCCTCGACGCGCTCGTCGTGCGCTGCATGCTGCTCCCCGCTTTCCTCGAGCTACTCGGACCGGTCACCTGGCGCCTGCCGCGCTGGCTTGATGCCCGCTTGCCGCACATCAACATCGAGGGTACGACGGCGCGCGCGCTGCAGGACGGCAACGGCACCGCGCCCACGCCCGAGCCTGTAGCGGCGCCAGCGAAATCCTGACCGCGGGGCACGAGCGCTCAGCCCGGAGGCAGCGGCTTCTCTGGTGGTGGCGGGATCGTCGTCAGCGAAGGCGCGAGGTCCGGCCAAATGAGCAGCACGCGGCACGGCGCGTGATCGACAACAAAGCGCGTGGCCGGGCCGACGCTGCGCGGCCCGAGGTGCCGGCGGTCACCATCACGCGCCAGGACCACGATGTCCATCGTCGCGGCGGCCGCGATCACCTCGCGCTCGATGCGTCCGCGGCGCGCCTCGCAGCGCGCCACTCGCCCGAGGGCACGCCGCGCGTCGGCGAGAAGGCTTCCGGCAGCCTGCTCGGAGATCGCGCGCAGTGGCTCTTCACGCGCATCGACAGGGGGCCGGCGGCCGAGCAGCCCGAAGCGGGCCGCTCGCACGACGGCTTCGGCTTCGGTGTCGGCGACGTGCAACAGCGTCACGTCGGCCTCCGCGGGCAGGTAGGCGGCAGCCTCGGCGACGGTGGCTTGCCAGGTGTCTTCGACGATCCAGACGAGTGCGCGCATTCAGATCACACCCGCAGACTCAACCACAGGAGCACTGTCGCGGTGAGCAGCGCCGCGGGAACCGTGATCGCACCGAGGCGAACAAACTCGCCGAGCTCGACGTCCGCGTGCTCTGTGCGGAGCACACGCCGCCAGAGCAATGTCGCGAGCGAACCGACGTAGGTGAGGTTCGGGCCGACGTTGACGCCGATCAACATCGCCAGCAAGGCTCCTGGACCGCTGGCAACAGCCACCGGAATCAGCAGCAGCGTGGCGGGCAGATTGTTGACGAGGTTTGCCAGGAGCGCGCTAAGCGCGGCGATCGCCAGGAGGTCGGGCAGCGACGTGCCGGTCGGCAGCACATCGCGTACCGCGCTCGCCAGACCGTTGTCGCTGGCGGCCGCGACGATCACGCCGAGCCCGAGAACAAAGAGGAGAAAGCCGGGCTCGACCGCGCGGGCGAGCGCGACCGGACTTGTCGTCCGGGACACCAACGCCGGCATCGTGATGGCTGCGGCCCCAACCGCGGCGACCCAGACGGGAGCAATCCCGAGGAGCGAGCTCAACGCAAACCCCACCAGCGTGAGCCCGAGCACGGCCAGCGCGAAGCGCGGGATCGCCGGCCGCGGCGGCTTGGATCCACGCTGGCGTGGACGCCTCAGGTCGGTCGCGAAAAAGCGCCTGATGACGACCCATTCGACGCCCACGGCGCCGATCGTCGGCAGCACCATCAGAGCGCCGAAGTGCGCGAACGACAGGCGGCTGGCGTGGAAGGCCAGCAGGTTCGTCAGATTGGAGACGGGCAGAAGCAGCGAGGCCGAGTTCGCCAGATGGGCGCACGCGTAGACCTGGGGCTTGGGGCTCGTGCGCACCCGCGCCGCCGTGGCGAAGACGACGGGCGTCAGCAGCACGACAGTCGCATCAAGGCTGAGCAGCGCGGTCACGCCGACCGCGACGACGAACACGAGGGCAAGCAGCCGCTGCGGGCTGCCCCGGGAGCCAAGCGCCATGACGGAGCCGATCCCTTCGAACAGCCCCTCCCGACGACAGCCTTCAGCGATCAGCAACAGCGCTGCCAGGAAGCCGACGGTTGGCGCGAGCCCGCGCAGCGCGTCACCGGCGCGGGAAGATCCGACCGCGCCAACGGCGACGAGCAACGCGGCACCGACCACCGCCACCACCGACACCGGCAGGTGCCGAGGTCGCATCGCAGCGACGCCCAACGCCGCCGCGAGGACCGCCAGCGCGAGCGCCAGCGCCAGCGCGCTAGACATACCGAGAGTCTCGCTCTTGCTGGACGCGACGGCCCAAGCGGATGACCAGCCGGTGCAAAATGGCGCTGCTCGGTCGTGCTAAATCATCGGTCACGCCTTGCGATTGTTACCGACGGTCGTGCACTATGGCGCAAGCCACCGCGTGCCTTGTCAGGGAACAAAACTCGGCTGAGCGGTATACCTGTAGCCCGCAATCAAAGGACTTTGATGGACGATTCATTCGCAGCAACCTCCAGTGACCGCTTCAGCTTCGGGTTGTGGACGGTCGGTCACCGTGGTGGCGATCCGTTCGGGTTGGCGACGCGAGCGCCGATCGATCCCGAGGAGATCGTGGCGCGGCTAGGCGAGGTCGGGGCGTGGGGCGTGTCGTTGCACGACGACGACCTCGTGCCGTTCGGGTCGAGCGTGGCGGAACGCGATCGGATCGTCGCGCGGTTCGCGAAGGCGGTCGCCGATGCGGGGCTGTGCGTGCCGATGACGACGGTGAACCTGTTTACGCAGCCGGTGTTCAAGGACGGTGCTTTGACCGCGGCGGACCCGGGGGTACGGCGCTTCGCGTTGCGCAAGGCTATGGCGGCGATTGACATCGGGGCTGAGCTTGGGGCCGGGATCTTCGTGCTGTGGGGTGGCCGCGAGGGTGTCGAGTCGGCCGCGGCTCGCGATCCGCGCCTGGCGTTGGAGCGCTACCGGGAGGGCGTTGACTTCCTCTGCGAGTACATACGCTCCCAGGGTCTTCAGACGCGCGTCGCGCTCGAGGCAAAGCCGAACGAGCCGCGTGCCCACATCTACCTGCCGACAACCGGGCACATGCTGCACTTCATCGAGACGCTCGCTCATCCGGAAATGGTCGGCGTCAACCCGGAGATGGCGCACGAGTCGATGGCCGGCCTGTCGTTCTCTCAGGCGGTCGGTCAAGCGCTCTGGGCCGGGAAGCTGTTTCACGTTGATCTCAACTCGCAAAACGGGCCGCGATATGACCAGGACTTCCGCTTCGGCGCCGAGGACCTCAAAGAAGCGTTTCTCACCGTGCGGCTGCTCGAGCGCTCCGGCTACGAGGGGCCACGCCACTTCGATGCGCGCGCGTATCGCAGCGAGGACGACATCGACGTCTACGGCGCATTCGCACGCGGCTGTATCCGCAACTACAAAATCCTCGCCGCCAAAGCCGCAGCATTCGACGGCGATAAGACGATCCAGGCGGCCTGCGAAAAGGCCGGCGCCGGCCAACTCGGCGAGCCGACGCCGGCGTTCTCGGCGGCGACTCTGGAGGCGATCCGCGCCGAGGACTTCTCCAGTCAACTCGCCAACAGCGAAGGCCGCCACCACGAACCGATCGACCAACTCATGATCGAGCTGATCTTCGGCGTCTAGCCCGATGCCGTCGGTCGCAAGGCTCGAGCTTGGAGTCGCCACCTTCGCGGATCTCGCCTCCGGCGTCAGCCCGCGCGAGCGGATGCTGGAGTTGCTCGCGGAGGCAGAGCTCGCCGATCAGCTCGGCCTCGACGTGTTCGCGATCGGCGAACATCATCGACCGGACTTTCTCGTCTCCTCGCCGGCCACGGTGCTCGCCGCGGTGGCCGTTCGCACCACCCGCATCCGGCTCTCGAGCGCCGTAACGGTGCTCAGCTCGGATGACCCGGTGCGCGTCTTTCAGCAGTTCGCGCACGTCGACCTGCTATCCGGTGGACGAGCGGAGATCATGGCCGGGCGCGGCTCGTTCATCGAGTCCTTCCCACTCTTCGGTTACGAGCTCGACGACTACGACGAGCTGTTCGCAGAGAAGCTCGACCTGCTGCTGAAGATCCGCGCCAGCGATCACGTCACCTGGTCAGGCCTCCATCGGGCACCACTGAACGACGCCGGCGTGTGGCCCCGACCGGTTCAGAACCCGCTACCCGTGTGGGTCGCCGTCGGCGGCTCGCCGCAATCGGTGATCCGCGCGGGCACGCTCGGACTGCCACTGACGATCGCGATCATCGGCGGACCCTACGAACGCTTTGCTCCGCTCGTCGAGCTGTACCGCGAGGCGTTCGCGGCGGCGGGTCACGATCCGGCCGAGTCGAAGGTCGCGATCAACACCCATGCCTTCGTCGCCAGGAAGCCGATCGAGGCCGACAGTGCCTTTGCCGAGCCGTATCTGGCGATGATGAACCGCATCGGGCGCGAGCGCGGCTGGCCGCCCTCAGGCCGACGCGAGTACGAGGCGCTGCGCTCACCGACCGGGGCGCTCGCCGTCGGCTCGCCAGACCAGGTCGCCGAAAAGATCGTCGCCGAGCACGCCTTGTTCGGCCATCAGCGTTACATCGCGCAGATGAGCGTCGGCGCGGTCACCCACAGCGACGTGATGCGCTCGATGGAGCTGTTCGGCAGCGAGGTTGCCCCGCTCGTGCAGGCCGAGCTCGCCCGAGCCGCACCCCGCGCCGCCGCGGCGACCGGCGCCTGAGCCAACGACCGCCCGACCCAACGCGCCCGGGTGAGCAAGGGAACGCTGCCAGGGGCGAGGCCAGCCGGCCGTACGGTACGGTCCTGCGATGCTCGGTTTGCCCGCCGGTGTGACGCTTTGCCTGTTCGATCTTGACGGCGTGCTGACGCAGACGGCCAAGGTTCACGCGCTTGCTTGGAAGCAGATGTTCGACGCCTACCTGCGCAGCGAGGCGGCCGAGAGCGGAAAGAAGTTCGCTGCGTTTGAGATCACGCGCGATTACGAGCAGTACGTCGACGGCAAGCCACGGGCCGATGGTGTGCGGTCGTTCCTTGCCTCCCGCGGCATCGAGTTGCCCGCGGGTAGCGCCGGCGACCCTCCCGGGGCGGCGACGATCAACGGCTTGGGCAACCGCAAGAACGAGATCGTTCTCGCGATGATCCGGAAGGACGGCGTCGAGCCCTACGACGGCTCGGTCCGATACGTCAAGGCGGCTCGCGATGCGGGACTCCGGCGGGGCGTTGTGTCATCGAGCGCGAATTGCCGGGACGTCCTGGCGGCGGCTGGCATCAGCGATCTGTTCGAGGAGATCATCGACGGCCACGTCACCGAGGCCGAGCACCTCAAGGGCAAGCCCGCACCGGACACATACCTCGCCGGAGCGCGAGCCGCGGGCGTCACGCCGGCACACGCGGCGGTGTTCGAGGATGCCCTGGCCGGTGTCGAAGCAGGGCGGGCGGGGAAATTCGCGATCGTTATCGGCGTCGATCGGGTCGGTCAAGCCGATTCCTTGAAGGCCCATGGCGCGGACGTCGTAGTCCGCGACCTCGCCGAGCTTCTCGACGCGTAGTGATCCTCCATCCAGCCTTCCCGGTAGAGCCTTGGGCCATCCGCGAGACGGAGCTCCAGCTCGACAGCCTCGCTCAAACCGAGTCTGTGTTCGCGATTTCGAACGGGCATATCGGGTTGCGTGGGAACCTCGACGAGGGCGAGCCGTTCGGACTGCCTGGCACATACCTAGCCGGCTTCTACGAGCTGCGACCGCTGCCCTACGCCGAGTCCGCATACGGCAACCCCGAGGCCGGGCAGACGGTCGTCAACGTGACGAACGGGAAGATCATCCGGCTGCTGGTCGAGGACGAGTCGTTCGACGTACGATACGGCGAGCTGCGGAGCCATGAGCGCGTGCTCGACCTGCGTGCCGGGGTTCTCCAGCGCACCGCCGAATGGGTCTCGCCAGCGGGGCGCGCGGTGCGCGTCTCCTCGATGCGGATGGTGTCGTTCTCGCAGCGCGGCATCGCCGCAATCCTCTACGAAGTCGAGCCGCTCGACGGACCGACGCGTGTCGTCGTGCAATCGGAGCTCGTGACCAACGAGACGCTTCCCGCCACGGACTCCGACCCGCGCGCCGCCGCTACTCCGATGTCGGCGTTGAGCTCCGAGGCGTTCGACGCTCTCGGCACGCGGGCGATCCTCGTGCACTCGACGCGAGCTAGCGGCCTGACGATGTGCGCGGCGATGGACCACGTCATCGACGGGCCCGGTGGCACCGAGACGGCGGTCGAGAGCTTCGAGGACCTCGGACGCCTGACCGTGACCACCGACGTTGCGCCCGGACAGCCGCTTCGACTGGTCAAGTTCCTCGCTTACGGCTGGTCCGGCCAGCGCTCGGTCCCAGCCGTCCGCGACCAGGTTGCCGCGGCACTCACGCAAGCCCGGCACGCCGGCTGGGATGGGCTCGTGGCCGAGCAGCGCACCTTCCTCGACGACTACTGGGATCGCTCGGACGTCGAGCTGGACGGCGATGCGGAGCTCCAGCAGGCGGTTCGATTTGCGCTTTTCCATGTCCTCCAGGCCGGCGCACGGGCCGAGCGACGCGCGATCGCCGCCAAGGGCCTGACCGGACCAGGGTACGACGGGCACGCGTTTTGGGATACCGAGACCTTCGTGCTGCCGGTGCTGACCTACACGACCCCGCAGGCGGCAGCGGACGCGCTCGGCTGGCGGCACGAGACGCTCGAGCTCGCGCGCGAGCGAGCAAGACAGCTCGGCTTCGCTGGCTCCGCCTTCCCATGGCGCACGATCCACGGAGAGGAGTGCAGCGGCTACTGGCCGGCCGGGACCGCGGCGTTCCATATCAACGCCGATATCGCCGACGCTGTAGTTCGCTACCAAGCAGCAGCTGGAGCCGATGCCGCCGCCTTCGAGCGCGATGTCGGCGTGGAGCTGCTGGTTGAGACAGCGCGGCTGTGGGGCTCGCTCGGCCACCACGACGCGACCGGAAATTTCCGCATCGACGGTGTCACGGGACCGGACGAGTACAGCGCGGTCGCCGACAACAACGTCTTCACGAACCTGATGGCTCAACGCAACCTGCGGGCAGCCGCCGACGCGATCGAGCGACACCCTGAGCGCGCCGCGGAGCTCGGCGTAGACGCAGAGGAGAGCGCCGCCTGGCGCGACGCCGCGCAGGCGATGCTGGTCCCTTACGACGCCGCGCTCGGAATCCACCCACAAGCCGAGGGGTTCAGCCAACATCAGGTGTGGGATTTCGCCAATACGGCGCCGGACAAGTATCCGCTGCTGCTGTACTTCCCCTACTTAGACCTCTATCGCAAGCAGGTCGTCAAGCAAGCCGACCTCGTGCTGGCGTTACAAACGCGCGGCGACGCTTTCAGCGACGAGGAGAAAGCGCGCAACTTCGACTACTACGAGCGCCTGACCGTGCGCGACTCATCGCTTTCGGCGTGCACGCAGTCGGTCATCGCGGCTGAGGTTGGGCACCTGGAGCTGGCCTACGACTACCTCTGCGAAGCCGCGCTGATCGACCTCGACGACCTCCAGCACAACACACGCGACGGGCTCCACATCGCGTCGCTCGCGGGGACATGGATCGGCGCCGTAGCGGGGCTCGGGGGGATGCGCGACCACGACGGGGTTCTCAGCTTCGCGCCTCGCCTGCCCCAGGCGCTCAGCAGGCTCGCGTTCCGGCTGTGCTTCCGCGAGCGACGACTGCTCGTCGAGGTCCAGGCCGATCAGGCCACCTACTCAGTGCTGCACGGCTCCTCGCTCGAGCTCGTGCACCACGGCGAGCGCCTGAGCGTCGAGCCGGGGCAACCGCTGACCCGGCCGATCGCCGCGCCGCCGGCACGCGAATCCCCCAGCCAGCCATTCGGTCGCGCTCCCGAGCACCGGCGACCATCGGCCTGAGCGAGCGCCTCGATCTCCGGTGCGCTCAGGGCAGCGAGCGGCGGTAGCGAATGTCCTCGACGCTGAAACCGGGCACCTTGGCAGAGCGTCGCGAGCCGTCGGGGGACCAGCCGTCGAGCCGGTAGAAGCGCTCGGCCCACTCGTTGCCGGCGAGGACCCATAGACACGCTTCAGCAAACCCCTGCCGGGCAAGGCGCGCCCGAGCCTCCTGAACCAGCGCCCGACCGACACCGAGCCCTCGGCGATCTGGATCGACATAGAGCGCGAGCAGCTCACCAACCGCGTGCTTGTCGCCGTCGGCTGACGGCCCGATCGTCGCGAGACCACAGATGTCGCTTCCCTCGAGCGCCAGGACAGTCAGCGGCTTGCCAGCGTCAGCGTCGGCGAACGAATACCGCTGCGCCCACTCCTCGGGTTGGAGGGCGTCGAGGTATTCGTCAAACAGCAGTCCGCGATAGGCCGCCTGCCAGGAGCGCACGTGCACTCGAGCCACCGCCATCGCGTCGGCCGGCGCGGCTACTCGCAGGAACATGACGCCAGTATCACCGTTTGCCCTGTGCTACCTGCGCAGAGCAACTTGCCCGATCGATCCGGGAATGTCGGCGCTCGCGGAGCTCGTGGCCGGCTCGAGTTGAAGCAGCGTCGTGAGCAGCAGCAGCGGCGTGCCGGCAGCCCAGGCCTGCGGGCGCGACGCGCTGGGGTAGGCAACAGGGACCGCGGTCTGCTCGGCCGGGTAGCCCGCGAAGACTTCAGGAAGCCGGTACTCGAAATGCGGCGCTGCCGAGAGCATCGAACACGCGATCTCGGTCGCCGCGTGGTCGTGGCCGTAACGCGCGAGGCCCGCGACGATCAGCGAGTTGTCGTGCGGCCAGACCGTGCCCGTGTGGTAGCCCAGCGGGTTGTAGCCCGCCTCGCGCGCGCTGAGGGTACGAACGCCCCAACCCGAGTAGAGCGGCGCGTCCAGCAGTCGTTCGACGGTCGCCGCTGCCTCATCGACGCCGACGATGCCCGACCAGAGCAGCTGTCCGATGTTCGATGACATGCTGTCGACCTGGCGCTTCTCGCCGTCGAGGGCGATTGCGTGAGCGCCGCGCTCAGGCATCCAGTAGTCCGCGTTGAACTGCTTTTGCAAGGCCGCGGCGAGCGCGTCGAGCCGATCGCCGAGGGCCTGGTCCTTCCAGACCTCGCGCGCCAGGCGAGCGCCGCGCCGGCGAGCGTCGAACACGTAGCCCTGGATCTCGCAGGTCGCGATTGCCCCTTCCGCGAGCCTGCCGTCCGCGAACTGGATCGAGTCGCCGCTGTCCTTCCAGCACTGGTTGACGAGCCCGTTGATCTGGTTGCGGCGGAAATACTCGACGTACCCGTCGCCGTCGAGGTCGCCGCCGGCCTCGGTCCAGGCGAGGGCCGCTCGCGCATTCGGCTCGAGTGCGCGCACCAGCTCGTCGTCGCCGGTCCAGCGGTGGTACTCGTCCAGCA
>DATAJI010000388.1:0-5683 GCA_036262195.1 Solirubrobacteraceae bacterium | reverse complement strand
CTCGCCAGATGCGGCGAGATGCTCGGCCAGTGCACGCTGATCCTCGTTGAGCGCGCTGTCGAGCAGCAAAGCGGTCATGCCGAGCACCCCGTTCATTGGCGTGCGGATCTCGTGGCTGATGTTGGCGAGGAATGCCGACTTGGTGTTCGACGCCTCAACGGCCTCGTCACGTGCCGCCGCAAGCTCCGCGGCAGCGCGTTTACGTTCAGTCACGTTCTGACTGATCACGATGCGACAGGCCCGGCCGTCCAGGAGCACGTCGTTGGCGGTGATCTCGACATCCGCAATCGTGCCGTCCCTGTATCGATGGCGAGCCGGCCTCGAGGCGCGGAAGCCCGCGGGCTCTCCATCGCCGAGGGTCATCGAGCTCACGAACTCGGCGACGTCCTCGGGCGGCAGCAGGTCGGGAATCGTCATCGCGAGGAATTCCTCGCGCGAGTAGCCGTAGGCCGCGAGCGCGGCGTCATTCACGGCGACGACCCGGAAGCTTGCTCGGTCGTAGAGCCACATCGGTTGCGGGTTGTACTCGAACATCGCGCGATGCAGGCGCTCACTTGCCTCCGCCTGCTCGCGGCTGGCGCTCAGTGCCCGCTCGGCGTCAACTTGTGCGGTGACGTCGCTCGTGATGCCCCAGGTGCCGATGATGTTTCCGCGTTTGTCGCGCAGTGGCAGCTTGGTCGTCTGACCCCACGCGTCGGGGCGATCGTGGAATGTCTCACGCTCGATCTTGGCGCGCATCGGCTCGCCGGTCGCCATCACCATCCGTTCGTCGGCGAGCGCTTCGGCGACATGTTGGGCGCTGAAGAAGTCGGCGTCCGTCTTACCGAGCACCTGCGTGATCGGTCGCTGCTGCCCGTAGGCTTCGAGCCAACCGGCACTGACACGCACGAACCTGCCATCGCGGTCCTTGAAGTAGACCCGCATGTCGGCGCTCGCGAGCTCGTTCTGCATGCATAGCCGATCGATCGCCTCCTGCGAGAGGTCGCTCAGGGCCGGATCAAGCGGCGCGTTAGTCAACGTAACGCCAACGAACGAAGTCCACCCTGGGTGTATCGACCGTCGGCGCGATTTACGTGACCGCGTCGCGACCACCGGGCGCCTGGCGCAGCGGTTCGGTGGCGGTCCGCCGCCGGAGACCGTGCCTGTAGCTCCGCCTGAGCTTTGGAGCTGAGCCGGACCGAGCGCGCCCGTCCCGGGCGCTCGCTAGCCGGACAGCTCGAGAAAGCGCTCGACCGACGCCTCCTGGTGGGCGAGGCGGTCGGCGAGGTGGTGCGCGTGGTCCTCGGCGCGCGCGAAGAAGTCCTCGAGGCAGCGCTCGGGGTCCTCGGTCAGCGGGTAGACGTGCGAGACCTCCTGCTGCACGCAGGCGATCCCGAGTGGCGGTGCGCCTTGGGCGAGCGTGCGCGCGCTGCAGACGGCCGCGACGACCATGCCGCGATCGGCGGCCCGCAGCGCGACCGGCATCAGCAGCTGTGCCGGGAGGTCACCGCCCACGCGGCTCGCCTGCTCGACCTTGACCTGGGAGGCGGCGAGCTGGGACAGCGGCTCCCACCAGACCGCGAGCACCGTGTCGGCGGCTCGCAGCGCCTCGCGGAGCACGCTTGCCTGCTCGCGGTAGAGCTGTTCGGCGTCGCGGCGCGTCGCGGCGTCGGCCAGGTCGAGGTAGCAGGGGACGCGCAGCAGCTCGCTCGGGTCGAGCGCCTCGCCCGCGCCGTGCTCGCCGAGCGCGACGTAGGTGTTGATCGTCGAGAGGTCGCGCCGGCCGTGGAAGATGATCGTCAGCTGGCGGCAGAGTGTCAGGCCACCAACTCGCATCGCGACGGCGGCCGAGTCCTGCTGGTCGATCAGCGCGCGGGTCAGCAGCTCGTCTGCGGAGTCATCTTGCCTCCGCGGTGCCCCTTCACCGTGTCCGCGCTGGTCGCCCACTGAAGCCTGCCTCGCTGTTCCTACCCGTCGGACGGGATCGGCAGCCCGCTACCCGTCCGCTGACCAACTGAAACGCTAGCGAGCTGATCGGCGGGATGTCGCAGACCTCGTTTGACGCTCAGCCGTCGACGTGCTTCGTGCGCGACGAGCGAACGACCGCGGTGATCACGAGCGCGATCAGGATCGCCGCGCCCGCGAGCCAGATATCGCCCACGACATCGCTGAGCGTGCCGGGGTGGTGGTTGCTCGTGGCGGTCGCCCCGGCCAGCACGTAGAGCGCGTCGTCAGCGACGAAGATGATCAGCAGAGTGCGCCAGTGCAGGAGGCGATCCACGCCCACAGCGTAGTTGTGGTGCAAGCGTCAGACCACTGGAGCTACCGTTATCGAACATCTGTTCGTATCGGTACAATGGACATAACGTGCCTTCCTCGAATCAAATCGTTGTCTCCGGCGCGCGGGAGCACAATCTCAAGAACATCTCGCTGAGCCTGCCGCGCGACGCGCTCGTCGTGCTGACCGGCCTGTCAGGCTCGGGCAAGTCCTCGCTCGCCTTCGACACGATCTATGCCGAGGGACGGCGCCGCTACGTCGAGTCGCTGTCTGCATACGCGCGGCAGTTCCTCGGCCAGATGGACAAGCCCGACGTCGATTCAATCGAAGGCCTCTCGCCGGCGATCTCGATCGACCAGAAGACGACGTCGC
The DNA here is from genome assembly GCA_036262195.1 of Solirubrobacteraceae bacterium. Lineage (GTDB taxonomy): Bacteria > Actinomycetota > Thermoleophilia > Solirubrobacterales > Solirubrobacteraceae > Palsa-513. The sequence continues at coordinate 3,054 of DATAJI010000388.1, read as the reverse complement.
GCAACCCACGCTCGACGGTCGGCACCGTGACCGAGATCTACGACTACCTGCGCCTGCTGTGGGCGCGGATCGGCGTGCCGCACTGCCACGTCTGCGGCGCGAAGATCACTGGCCAGTCGATCGAGCAGATCGCCGATCAGGTGCTCGAACTGGAGTCGGGGACGCGCTTCATGGTCCTTGCGCCGATCGTGCGCGGGCGCAAAGGCGAGTACGGCAAGGTGCTCGAGGATCTACGCGTCGAGGGCTTTACGCGCGTGCTGATCGACGGCGAGATGCACGGCCTGGATGACTACCTCGATCTCGACCGCAAGGTTAAGCACGACGTATCGGTCGTCGTCGACCGCCTGGTCATGCGACCCGATGTCCGCAAGCGGCTCGTCGATTCGATCGAGACGGCGGCCGCCCTCGCGGATGGGATCGTCTCGGTGAAGTTGGTGCCGAGCGACGGCGATCGTGAGGCCAAGGGCGAGACATTGACGTTCTCCGAGAAGTTCGCCTGCCTGAAGTGCGGCACCTCGATGCCCGAGCTCGAGCCGCGGATCTTCTCGTTCAACGCGCCGCAGGGCGCCTGCGAGCGCTGCACCGGGCTCGGCTCCCAGCTTGAGATCGATCCCGACCTCGTCGTTCCCGACGGCGAGTTGTCGATCGCGCAGGGCGCGCTCGCGCCGTGGGCCGGCAGCAGCTCGGGCTACTACGAGCAGATGACCGCGGGGCTCGCCGAGCGCTACGGCATCGACGTTGAGAAGCCGTGGCGCTCGCTCAGCGCGAAGCAGCGCGAGATCTTCCTCTATGGCACCGGCGGCGAGCGCGTCCAGGTCCGCTACCGCAACCGCTTTGGGCGCGAGCGCGACTATGCCGCGCGCTTCGAGGGGATCGTGCCCAACCTCGAGCGGCGCTACCGCGAGACCGACTCCGAGTATCAGCGCGAGAAGATCGAGGAGTTCATGAGCGTGCGGCCGTGCCCCGCCTGCCACGGCGCCCGGCTGCGGCCCGAGTCGCTGGCGGTGCTCGTCGCTGGAACTCCGATCAACGAATTCTGCGCTCTGTCGGCTCACGGCGCGCTGGACTGGCTCGCTCAAGTCGAGCTGACCGAGACCGAGCGCCACATCGCAGCGCTCGTGCTGCGCGAGATCGCTGAGCGGCTGCGCTTCCTCGAGAACGTCGGCATCGGCTACCTGTCGATGGACCGCGCGGCGGCCACGCTTTCCGGAGGCGAGGCCCAGCGGATCCGTCTCGCGACGCAGATCGGCTCGGCGCTCGTCGGCGTGCTGTACGTCCTCGACGAGCCGTCGATCGGCCTGCACCAGCGCGACAACGCGAAGCTCGTCGGTACGCTCGAGCGACTGCGCGACCTCGGCAACACCGTCCTCGTCGTCGAGCACGACGAGCAGACGATGCGCGCCGCCGACCATATCGTCGACCTTGGCCCTGGCGCCGGCGAGCACGGCGGTCGTGTCGTCGCACAGGGCAGCGCGCTCGAGATCGAGCTCGTGCCCGAGTCGCTGACCGGGCAGTTCCTTTCGGGGGCCGCGCGGATCGAGCTGCCCGATCGCCGTCGCAAGCCGAGCGGCTACATCGAGATTCGCGGCGCCAGCCAGCACAATCTGCGCGGCATCGATGTGCGCGTGCCACTCGGAGCGCTGACTTGCGTCACCGGCGTGTCCGGCTCAGGCAAGTCGACCCTCGTCAACGACGTCCTGCACAAAGCGGTCGCAAACCGATTGCACCGCGCGCGCCAGCGGCCGGGCGCCCATCGCGAGGTGCGGGGGATCGAGCAGCTCGACAAGATCGTCGCCGTCGACCAGTCGCCGATCGGCCGCACGCCGCGCTCGAACCCGGCGACCTACACCGGTCTTTTCGACGTGATCCGCGACCTCTTCTCGAAGACGCAGGAGGCGCGCGCTCGCGGCTACAAGCCGGGCCGCTTTTCGTTCAACGTCAAGGGCGGGCGCTGCGAGGTCTGCCGCGGCGACGGTCAGATCCGCATCGAGATGCACTTCCTGCCCGACGTCTACGTGCCCTGCGAGCAGTGCCACGGGCGTCGCTACAACCGCGAGACGCTCGAGGTGCGCTTCAAGGGCAAGACGATCGCCGACGTGCTCGACATGCCGGTCGAGGAGGCCGTCGTCTTCTTCGAGCACATCCCGTCGATCCGCCGCCGGCTGCAGACGCTCAACGACGTCGGCCTCGGCTACATCCGCCTGGGGCAGCCCGCGACGACGCTCTCCGGGGGGGAGGCGCAGCGCGTCAAGTTGGCGACCGAGTTGTCGAAGATCGCGACCGGCCGCACGCTCTACATCCTCGATGAGCCGACGACCGGCCTCCACTTCGCCGATGTCCAGCGCCTGCTCGAGGTTCTCCAGCGGCTCGTCGACGCCGGCAATTCCGTCGTCGTGATCGAGCACAACCTCGACGTGATCAAGTGCGCTGACCGCCTCATCGACCTCGGCCCCGAAGGCGGAGACGAGGGCGGCCGGGTCGTTGCCACCGGCACCCCCGAAGAGGTAGCCGCGGTCCCCGAGTCCCACACCGGCCGCTTCCTCGAGCCACTGCTCGAAGCGACGCCGCGCGCAATCAAGCGTGGATCACGCCGCAAGCCGGCCGCCGAGCACAGCTCAGCAGCCGGCGCCAGAGCCGCCTGATGGCACACCGCCGCGCGGCCCAGCGGCAGCTGAGTCAGGCCGACCGCTAGACCAACCAGTTGCGTCAGCCAGCGTCGTCGAAAAGTGGTGGGCGCAGCGCGCTCACCAGCTTTTCGAACCTTTCGAGCTCCCCTGGATCGATCGAGAACCCGTTCTGACTCCCCGGGAAACGCCGCTCGCGGACATCCTCCGCGTACTCCACGATCGCGCCAAGGATCTGCCCGTGCAGGTCCGCGTACTGCTTGGAGTGGCGCGGTGCCTGCCCGGGATAGACGCCGAGCATGTCGTGCAACACGAGCACCTGGCCGTCGGTGCCGCCGCCAGCACCGATCCCGATTACTGGGATCGACACCAGCCGCGTCAGCTCAGCCGAAACCGCCGCCGGAATCGCCTCGACGACGATCGCGAAGCA
>DATAJI010000387.1:0-2312 GCA_036262195.1 Solirubrobacteraceae bacterium | reverse complement strand
CCGTCTTCGCAGCAGCCTCGACCACACCCGTGCCGATGGGCCGGTTTGCGGCGCGAGCGACCGAGGAAGAGGACGAGCCGCTTCCACTGTCGGTGCAGATATCCGAGAGCTGCGCCCATGGGAGACTTCGGCGGGATCACGCCGCGCTTGTCGTCGAGCCAGGCGCGGAGCGCGGCGAGCACGGGCGTGCTCTCGTCGAGGCGCCGCGCCTTGCGCTGCTCGGCCGTGTCGCCCGCGGCCGCCGACCTCTTCTCGATCGCAAACAAGGGCTGGATGAGGCGCACACCGTCGAGCGCCTGGAGATCGCCGCCGCGGGCAGCCTCCACGAAGTAGCGGCGGCCGTGTGCCCAGCAGCCCGGACGCTTGCCGCCCTCGCGCTCGAGGAAGGTCATCACGTTCGTGCCATCGCACTGCACCGTGCGGCACAGGTCCTCGCCCAAGAAGCTCCGCACGCTGTCCGAGTCACCCGACGCCGAATAGAAGAAGGCCACCCAGCGCGCGTTGGTCCAGGCCCACATCGTTCCCATGCGGATGCCGTCGGGCGCGTCGCGATCGAGGACGGGGATGCTCGTCGCGTCGGTCCCGAGCAGGCCCGGCCCGCGCGTCTGTTCCTCGATGAGCTTGGCGAGCGGCGCGAGCTTGTCGATCGCCACCGCCACGTTCCGCCCGAGCGTCTGCGGTGCGATCGAGACGCCCGCGCGCTCGAAGCGGAGGCACTGCCGCTCGATCGGCTGATGCTCGACGTATTTGTCGCAGAGCGCCTCGACGACCAGCGTGCGCCCCAGCTTGCCCCCGGGCACGAGCTCGGGCGGCGCCGTCGCGGAGACGATGTGGTCGTCGTGCACGCACGCGCAGCGCTCGACCCTGTGCAGGAGCACCACGAAGCGGGCGGGGATGAGCTCGAGCGTCTCGTGCTCCGCGTACCCCATCGTCGGCATCTCGCAGCCGCACCCAGGACAAGTCCGCTTCGCGGGCGGAACGCTCGTGACGACGGGAACGCGCTCGAGATGCGCCGGCAGCGCGCTGCGCCCTGGATGAAGTCCTCGGCGGCTCTTCTTGGGCTTGTTCGCCTCCGGTGGTGACACCAGTGGCGGCGTCGTGCTCGGCGCGGTGTTTGCCGGCGCCGCGAACAACCCCGGAAGAGGCAACACGAACTGGCGCTCGAGGCGCTTGAGCGTCTCGGAGCGAGGGCGCTTGCGCGAGAGGTGCGCGACCCTCTTCATCAGCTCCGTGTTGATGTCGCGCATCCGCGTGATGAGCCCCAGGATCGTGGCGATGAGCTTCGCGAAGCTCATCGCGGCAATCATCTCCTCGAGCCAGGCGCGCACGGCAAGGACATCCGGCGCGTAAGGAGAGGGAGTGGGGGGCTCGTCCTGCACGCGCGTACTGGACGAGCCCCGCGCATCAAACAGCTCACCTGATTCACGCGACGCGTACGATTTCCGCGGGTGCTCGGCGTGGCTCCCATCGCGGCCGACGTCGCGCGCCTGCGAGGTCGAGCCCCTCGAGGATCAAGCCGAGCTCCGCGGCCTCGATCGCGTGCACCGCGAGCTCGCCTCCCTCCGAGAACGTCGCGTGAAACCGTCCTCGCTCGAGGCGCTTGGTCCACATGGCGAAGCCGCTCCGGTCCCAGTAGAGGATCCGCACCCGATCGAACCGCCGGGAGAAGAAGACGTACAGATGCCCGCTCAACGGATCGTGCTGAAAGACACTCCGCACGATCCCCGCGAGGCTGTCGAACCCCTTGCGACCATCGACGGGTTGCGTGGCGACGAAGATCCGTACGCTCGGCGGCAGGTTCAGCATGACGCCTCGTCGACCACCGCGAGGAGTCGCCGAAGCTCCTCGGCGTCGAAGCCGGCGCTGACACGCACGATGCGCCCCGCGCGAAGGACGATCTCGAAGCCGCTCCCTGCGGGACGCGTGACCGGCGGGAGCGTGACCTCGACGAACGTGTCGGCCACCGGCTGCACCCTGGTGAGCTGCCGCTGCCAGCGCTCGAGCCGCCGCGGAAGAAGACCGTGGCGGGCCGCGAACGCGGGAACGGAGAGCCCCGACGCGGCGACCGCGGCGAGCACCGTCGCTGCGTCCTCGGCCCTCCAATAACGTGACTGCTGAATGGCCTGCGTGATCTCCGGACGGGTCTTCGCCATGCGCGCCTCCGCACACACGCGTGCCAGCGCGACGGTCGGCGAGCTACGGGCAGATTACGTCGATGGTGGAGGGTTTCGTACCAGCGGCGCTTGTAGGTGGGCTGCTCGACGACAGCGAGGTCGCGGGAGGCGGCGGTCCGGGCGATTCGGGCTTCGAGG
>DATAJI010000386.1:0-13392 GCA_036262195.1 Solirubrobacteraceae bacterium | reverse complement strand
GGCGGGCCCGACATCACCGCCTACATGAAGCGACTCGACATGCCGGTCGAGTTCGTCGGCGGCCTGCGCGTGTCCGACGAGGCGACAGTCGAGATCGCGAAGATGGTGCTGATCGGCAAGCTCAACACCGACATCGTGCTGCGAATCGGTCGCCACGGCCAGCCCGCCGTTGGGCTCTCGGGCGACGACGCGAGCCTTCTGCGCTGCTCGCGGCGCAGCGCTCCCGGCGGTGAGGACATCGGCTGGGTGGGTCAGGTCGACGCCGTCGATCCGGGCGTGATCAACCACGTCGCCCGCGACTACATCCCTGTTGTCGCGGCGGTCGGGGCCGACGCCGACGGTAACTCCTACAACGTCAACGCCGACGAGGCGGCCGCGGCGATCGCGGTCGCCCTCGAAGCGACGCGGGCGATCTTCCTGACCGACGTGCGCGGCTGGCTGCGCGACCCTGCCGACGCGGACAGCCTGATCTCGCAGGCCTCCGTCGCCGATGTCCTGCAGGCCCTGCCACACGTCGATGGCGGTATGCGCCCGAAGCTCGAGGCCTGCGTCGCGGCCGTCAAGGGCGGCGTCGCGGCGGCACAGATCATCGACGGGCGTCTAGCGCACTCGCTGCTTCTGGAGCTTTTCACCGACGCCGGTCGGGGCACGCAGGTGACGCTATGAAGGGGCTGCCTGTCCTTGCGAGGCAAGGGTCCTCGCCTGGCTCCGACACAATGAGCGCGCGCAGTGTGGCCTCGGCACGCTGGCGGGGGGTTGTGAGGTGAGTGTCGCTGCTGATGCTTATTTGACGCCGAACTATGCGCGTTTCCCGGTCGAATTTGTCAGGGGGGAGGGGGCCCGGCTGTGGGATTCCGAGGGCGTCGAGTACCTCGACTTCCTCAGCGGCATCTCGGTCTCGAGCGTTGGCCACTGCAATCCGGCGGTCGTCGCGGCGATTGGGGAGCAGGCCGCGCGCCTGATCCACGTCGGCAACCTCTACTACACAGAGCCGATGACGCGGCTCGCGCAGCGGCTCTCCGGCTGCTCGCTCGGTGGCAAAGTGTTCTTCACGAATTCGGGCACCGAGGCCGTCGAGGCGGCGCTGAAATGCGCCCGCAAAGCTCGCCAGGGAGGCACGATCGTCTCGCTCCACGGAGCCTTTCATGGGCGCACGTATGGCGCGCTGTCAGCCACACCGCAGGAGTCCAAGCAGGCGCCGTTCGCACCGCTGGTCGGCGGCTTTGTCAGCGTCGAGCCGACCGTCGAGGCGCTCAGCGCGGCTGTCGACGAGCAGACGGCGGCGGTGATCCTCGAGCCGATCCAAGGCGAGAGCGGGGTGATCGTGCTTGACGACGAGCTGCTCGTCGCGGCGCGCGAGCGCTGCGACGACACCGGGGCGACGCTGATCTTCGACGAGGTTCAGACCGGGCTAGGGCGGACCGGCACGCTCTGGGCCTACGAGCACGCGGGCGTGCTTCCGGACCTACTCTGCACCGCCAAGGCGCTCGGTGGCGGGATGCCGATCGGCGCCCTGATCACGGGCGAGCGACACGCCGACACCTTTGCGCCGGGTGATCACGGCTCGACGTTCGCCGGCGGACCGGTGATCTGCGCCGCCGCGAACGCGACGCTCGACGTGCTGCTCGACGAGGCGCTGATGGCGCGCGTCGGCACGCTTGGCGAGCACCTGCGCTCGAGCCTCGCCGGGCTCCAGCACGTGACCGAGGTCCGCGGCCGCGGGCTGATGATCGCTTTCGATCTGGATATCGACGCGATTGCGGTCGTCCGCCGCCTGCTGCTCGAGCGCCAGCTGATCGTGAACGCGACGGGGCCGAGCACCGTGCGCCTGCTGCCGCCGCTGGTGATCGGCGAAAGCGAGGCGCTCGACGCGCTCGAGCGGATCACCGCGATTCTCGGCGCGCGTCGCGCCCGTTCGGGCGCCGCCGGCTAGGCTGCGAATCCGATGAGCGAAACCGGCTTCCCACCGCGCACAGCCAGCTATGAGGCCGACCCGGACCAGGTCGGGCGTGTGCTGCTGCTCTACTCCGGCGGCCTCGACACGAGCGTGATGCTGCGCTGGATCCAGGAGCGCTACGGCGCCGAGGTTGTCACATTGACCGTGAATCTCGGCCAGCCCGGCGAGGACTACGCGGTGATCGAGGGCAAAGCCCGCCAGATCGGCGCTGTGGAGTGCCATGTCGTCGATGCCCGCGAGGAGTTCGCGCACGAGTTCCTGGCCCGGGCCATCAAGGCCAACGCGCTCTACGGCGGCGGCTACCCGCTGTTCACCGCGCTCGGCCGGCCGTTGATCGCCAAGCTCGCGGTCGAGTATGCGCGTCGCTCGGGCTGCGACACGATCGCCCATGGCTGCACCGGGAAGGGCAACGACCAGGTGCGGATCGAGGCGACGATTGCGACGCTGGCCCCCGAGCTCAGGGTGATCGCGCCGGTGCGCAGCTGGGCTATGGGGCGCGATGAGGAAGTCGCCTACGCGCGCGAGCACGGGATCCCGGTCAAGGGCGGCTCCGAGCAGGCGCCGTATTCGATCGACGACAACCTCTGGGGACGCTCCTCGGAAGGCCGCTGGATCGAGGACCTCGACCGGGCGCCGGAGGAAGACGTCTTCCAGCTCGTCACGCTGCCGCGCCTAGCGCCGGCGGAGCCTGCGCGCCTCGAGCTGAGCTTCGAGCGGGGACTGCCGGTCGCGCTCGACGGCACCCGGCTCGGCCTCGTCGAGCTGATCGAGCGCGTCGGCGAGCTCGGCGCCAGACACGGCGTTGGCATCATCGACCACATCGAGGACCGCATCGTCGGCCTCAAGGTGCGTGACATCTACGAGGCGCCGGCCGCGACGATCATCCTGCCCGCCCACCAGGAGCTCGAGAAGCTGGTCTGCACGATCCACCAGAACCAGTTCAAAGCCGGTCTCGACCACCATTGGGCCTACCTCGTCTACGCGGGCCTCTGGTGGGAGCCGTTGCGCAGCGATCTCGACGCCTACATGGATGCGGTCAACGAGCAGGTCAGTGGCACGATCGGTGTCGAGCTCTACAAGGGCACCGCCCGCGTGATCACGCGGAGCTCGCCGAACGCCCTCTACGACCGCTCGCTGGCCTCGTTCGCGGAGTCCGGCGGGCTCTTCTCCCAGACCGCCTCACCAGGTTTCATCGAGCTGTGGTCGCTGCAGTCGCGAATGGCCTGGCAGCTGCGCAACCACGCGGACGCGGCAGACGGGAGCTAGCCGCGCGATCCGGCTGGGCGCGGCGCTAGGCCTCGCGGGCGAGCGCCACGGCGCCAGCCAGTGGTGCGTCGGCGAGTGGCTTTCGAGCCGCCAGGACCGGGAATGTACCGAGCCGGCGGAGGATCTCAGGTAGGCGGTCGATCTGCGCGCCGGTACGTCGCGCTACCGCCTTGCCGTAGCGGAGCGCGAGCTCGCTCGCATCGCCTGCGTAGAGCGTGCTGACATGCGCCCACGTCGCCATTGTCTGCTCGAGGATGCAGCGGTGCTCGTCAACCGCAAAGCCTTGCTGGGTAAACAGCGCCGGCCAGTCGGTCACAAGATTGGAGCCGTCGTCGTAGAAGACGCCGCGTAGCACCTTGCGCTCTGCGCGCGAGGCCAGATCGCGTAGCGCGAGGTCCGAGAAGCCGACACCGCCGCCCGGCCGCAGGACGCGGAACATCTCCGCGATCAGCGTTTGCTTGTCGGCGGCGCTGACGCAGATGTCCCCCGCGACCTCGACGCAGATGATCGCGTCGAACGAGCAGTCCTCGAACGGCAGTTTGCGCGCATCGCCTCGCTCGATCCGGACGCGATCGCTCATGGCCTGCGCGGCGATCAGCTCGCGGCCTTGGCGAACCTGCTCGCGGCTGATGTTGATGCCGGTCACGTCGCAGTCGTAGCGTCGAACGATGCGCATCGCGGGAGCGCCGATGCCGCAGCCGATGTCGAGCACTTGCGAGCCCACTTGGAGGCTCGCAAGCTGAGCGACGAGATCCGTGTGCGCGTCGTGCGCCTCGGTCAGCGTCTCCTCGCCGGTCGGGAAGTAGCCGAAGTGGAAGTTGTCGCCGTAGAGGCTGCGGCTGATGTCGGTCACGAGGTCGTAGTAGGCGCCAACGCTCGCGGCGGTGCGCCGGCCGCGGAGCAGCAGTGGCGCCTCCATGCGGATCGCAGCCGACGCGGTCCGTAGCAGGCCGCGTGCTCCTCCGTTGCGCCAGATTGTGGCAGCAGCTCTGGCTGACATTGGAGCGCCACCCTACCGGCCGCGCCCGTATGGCGCTGTTCGCACGTAGCGGCTTGCGCTGCCGGCCTGTCTGGTCCGCAGCCTAGGATCCGAGCAGTCGATGCCTGAGGCTGCCTGCGCCCACCTCCACGTTCACTCCGAGTACTCGCTGCTCGACGGCGCGTGCAAGATCGAGGGGCTCGTTGAGCGCGCGGCGGCTTTCGGACAGCCGGCGCTCGGTCTTACAGACCACGGGGTGATGAATGGTGCGGTCGAGCTCTACAAGGCTGCCAAGAAGGCCGGAATCAAGCCGATCATCGGCTGCGAGGTCTACTTCGTCGATGATCACGCCGCGGTCGCCTCGCCCGGCAAGCGGATCGAGCGCAACCACCTGACACTGCTCGCCTCCTCCGACGAGGGCTACCGCAACCTGGTCAAGCTCTCCTCGGCCGGTTTCCTCGAGGGGTTGCAGCGCGGGCGTCCGACGGTCGACATGGCCCAGATCGAGCAGTACGGCGCCGGGGTGATCGCCCTCAGCGGATGCCTTGCTTCTCGCCTCTGCACTCGCATCGCTGATGGACGAATGGACGAGGGGCGCGAGCACATCGACCAGTTGATCGGCGCGCTCGGCGCTGAGAACGTCTACATGGAGGTCCAGAAGAACGGGCTCACGCTGCAGGATCGCTGCAACGAGGAGATCGTGCGGATGGCACGCGAGCTGGGTCGCCCGCTCGTCGGCACCGGCGACGTGCACTACCTGCGCCGCGAGGATTATGGCCACCACACGGCGCTGCTCTGCGTGCAGACCAAGAGCACGCTCGCCGAGCCGAAGATGACCTTCGAGACGAACGAGTTCTATCTCAAGGATTCGGCCGAGATGGCGAGCGCGTTCGCCGAGTGGCCCGAGGCGATGGCTACGACGCTTGAGATCGCCGGTCGCTGCGACGTCAAGCTCGAGCTGGACCGCCAGCTGATCCCCGCCTACCCGGTGCCCGAGGGGCAGACCGAGGGGAGCTACCTCACCTCGCTGGTCGAGGCCGGCCTGCGGGAGCGCTACGGCGACCCGCTGCCGGCGGAGGTGAACGAGCGCAAGGAGATGGAGCTCGAGGTGATCGACCGGATGGGCTTCAACGCCTATTTCCTGATCGTCTGGGACTTCGTCGACTTCGCAAAGCGCAACAGCGTCGCCGTTGGCCCTGGCCGCGGCTCAGCCGCCGGCTCGATCGTCTCCTACGCCTTGCGGATCACCGACCTCGACCCGCTCGCCTACGGCCTGCTGTTCGAGCGCTTCCTGCATCCCGAGCGCGTCTCTATGCCGGATATCGACATCGACTTCTCGGTTCGCGGGCGCGAGCGCGTGATGCGCTACGTGGTCGAGAAGTATGGCCGCGAGTCGGTCGCCAACATCGTCACCTTCGGCCGCATGTTCCCGCGGCAGGCGACGCGCGACGCCGCGCGAGTCCTCGGACACGACTACGGCCAGGGCGACAAGCTTGCGAAGCTGATTCCCGACCCCCAACAGGGTCGCTCGCCGTCGTTCGAGGACTGCCTCAAGCCGGGCGAGCCGCTGCGCGCGCTGTATGACATCGACGACGTCGCGCGCGAGATCATCGACATGGCGCGCGGCCTCGAGGGGATCGTTCGCAACGCTTCGATCCATGCCGCCGCGGTCGTGATCGCCGACCGGCCACTCACCGACATCGTGCCGCTTCAGCTCGCTGACGCCGGGACCGGCGAGGACGGCGAGCGCCAATACCGCACCGTGACGCAGTTCTCGATGAAGCCGATCGAGGAGATCGGCCTGCTCAAGATCGACTTCCTCGGACTGCGCAACCTCGACGTGATCGAGGACGCACTCGACATCATCGAGCGCTCGACCGGCGAGCGGCCCGACATGGCGACGTTGCCGCTCGACGACGCGAAGACCTACGACATGCTCGCCCGCGGCGACGCAGTCGGCGTGTTCCAGTTCGAATCCGAGGGCATGCGCGAAGCGCTCAAGAAAGTCCGCCCCGACGCGTTCGACGATCTCGTTGCGCTCGGCGCGCTCTACCGACCGGGAGCGATGGACCAGATCCCGACCTATGCCCGCGGTAAGCACGATCCGCAGTCCGTCAACTATCACGACCGCCGCCTCGAGCCGATCCTACGGTCGTCGATGGGCGTGATCCTCTACCAAGAGCAGGCGATGCAGATCTCCAAGGACATCGCCGGCTTCTCGGGCGCCAAGGCCGACGACCTGCGCAAGGCGATCGGGAAGAAGAATCGTGCCGCGATGGCTGCGCTGAAGCCCGAGTTCGTCGATGGCTGCCGCGCCAGCGGGACAAGCGACAAGGTGATCGACTTCCTCTGGAGCACCAACGAGCGCTCGGCCGACTACTCGTTCAACCGCAGCCACGCCGCCTGCTACGCGCTGATCTCCTACCGGACTGCGTGGCTCAAGGCCAACTACCCGGCCGAGTACATGGCGGCGCTGATCTCCTCCGTCATGTCGACGAAGGACAAGGTGCCGTTCTTCGTCGCGCGCTGCGAGGAAATGGGAATCTCGATCCTGCCACCTGACGTGAACGTCTCAGACCACGAGTTCACCGTCGTCGACGGCAACATCCGCTTCGGCCTCGATGCCGTAAAGGGCGTCGGCTACCAGGCCGTCGAGGCGATCAAGCGGGCGCGCGAGGAGGCCGGGCCGTTCCGCACTCTGTGGGATTTCTGCGAGCGCGTCGACTCACGCGCCGTCAACAAGAAAGCGACCGAGGCGCTTGTCAAATGCGGCGCGCTCGGCTCGACCGGCGCGACGCGCCGCGGCATGCTCGAGGTCCTCGAACAGGCACAGGGCGCCGGCCAGAAGGCGCAGCAGGACGCGCTGATCGGCCAGGCATCGATCTTCGACCTCGGCGACGGCGACGGCGGCTCGGTGTTGACGCGCGCCGCGTCGCGCCCAGCGATCCCGACCGGCGAGTTCGACCAGCATGACCTGCTCGCGGTCGAAAAAGAGGCGATCGGCCTGTTCATCTCCGCGCACCCGTTGAAGGACGTCCGCGACGCGCTACGTGCGGCTGTCGACTGCCCGCTCGCCGAGCTCTCATCGCGACCGGACAAGGATCAGGTGACCGTCGGCGGCATCATCACCGCGGCCAAGAAGGTCCGCGCCCGGTCCGGCGCCGATCTGATCTTCGCGACCCTCGACGACCTCGAGGGCACGGTCGAGCTGCTCGCCTTCGAGGCCTCGCTCGAGAAGCTCGGCGGCCCACTCGAACCGGACCAGATCGTGCTCGTCCGTGGCCGCGTCGATCACAAGGAGGGGCAGTCGACGACCGTCGTCGCTCAGTCGATCGAGCTCTTCAGCCCGGGTCCCGAGGAGGTGGAGCGCGCGAGGATCGCCGCGCACGAATCGGCCCGCCCGAAGAACCTCCACGTCGAGGTGAGCGAAGAGCGCCGCAGCCCTGAGCTTCTGTCCGACCTGCGGCACGTGCTCGCCTCCTTTCCCGGCAAGGCCGAAGTCGTGGTCATGCTTGGCGATACGCGGATGCGCCTCGGCGACAGCTACCGCGTCGAGCCAAGCCCGAGCCTGCGCGCCGAGCTCGAACAGCTGACCGGCGCTCCGGCGCGGCTCGTGGCGTGACGGCTGGTTAGCTGCTGTCGACCGGCTGTGAGCTCGCGGCTGAGAAGCTCGGCACGAAGTCGCGCTGACGAATCAAGACGAGCGCTGCCACCGCGCCGACGAACGCCAACACGCCGGCGATCGTAACGAGGTCGCGAAAGCTCGCCGTGAACCCGACCGCGTAGGCGTGCAGCAGCACGCGGCTCGCGCTCCGCGGGTACATCGCGGCGACCTGGCGCACACCGCCGTCGATGAAAGCCGCGTGCAGCTGGCGGACGCCGTGGACGACCAGCTGCCGTCCGGCGGAGGTCTTGGCGAGCGCCGCGAAGGCCTTCGTGGGCACCTGGCTCTGGAAGATCGCGCCGAGCCCGGCGATGCCCGTGGCGAGCCCTACCTGGCGGAACGTGTTCGACGATCCGGACGCCATTCCGCTCCGTTGAGGCGGCACCACCGCGACCGACGCCGAGGCGATCACCGGGTTCGCAACGCCGATTCCGACGCCGCCGACGATGAATGCGGGCAGCAGCACGGTCCAGGACGACGCTGCGTCGACGCTGCTCATCAGGATCAATGCGAGCCCGACAATCGCCAGTCCCCCGCTCAGCAGGAAGCGCGATGGCAGACGCGTCGTGAGGTTGCCAGAGATCGGAGCGGCCGCGAACGCGATCAACGTCAGCGGGAGGAAGCGCACACCCGTAGCGAGCGGGCCGTAGCCGAGGACGTCCTGCATGTACAGCGTGATGTAGAGGAACATCGCGAACATCGAGCCGGCGATTGAGAAGGTTGCGAGCGACACGCCGACCATCGCCGGTCGCTTGAACAGCGCGAGATCGAGCATCGGGTCGTCCTGTCGCCACTCGGCGACGAGAAAGAACGCCATCAGCGCGCCGGAGCCGATCAGCAGCGCGACGATCTCGGTGCTACCCCAGCCCTCGTCGTTGCCCCGCACGAGGGCGAACACGAGCAGGAACAGAGCCAGCGAGAACGAGACGAACCCCGCCCAGTCGATACGACGCTGGTTCGGATCCCTTGACTCCTGAATCCGGGTCAGCGTCATCACGATTGCTGCGAGACCGATCGGGACGTTGACGAAGAAGATCCAGCGCCAGCCGATGCCGCCGGTGAGCGCGCCCCCGACGAGCGGCCCGATCGCGACTGCTCCGCCGAGCACAGCGCCGTAGATCCCGAACGCTGTACCGCGCTCCTTGCCGCTGAAGGCCGCCGCGATCAGCGCGAGTGATGTGGCGAGCATGATTGCGCCACCGATGCCCTGCACCGCGCGAGCGAAGTCGAGCATCGTCGATGAGCCCGAGAACCCGCAGAGGAGCGAGGCGGCCGAAAATGCCCCCAGGCCGATCGCGAACAACCTTCTGCGACCGAACATGTCGCCGACGACGCCAGCGGTGAGCAGGAACGCGGCGATCGTCAGGGCATAGGCATTGACCACCCATTGAAGGTCGCTGAACGACGAATGCAGTGATCGCTGGATGTCGGGCAGCGCGACGTTGACCACCGTGATGTCGAGCAGCAGCATGAACACGCCGGTGCATACCGCAGCGAGCGTCCACCACTTGTTGTTCATACCGCTCCCGTCGCTCGCCTGATCGCCCCGTCGAAGGCTAGCTGAGCGGCGCACTGGGCCTCCATCGCGTCTTCTAACGCGCCGATCCCAGTGGGTTGGTGCGTTGTCAGGAGCGCAGGCCGATGACCAGCGCGACCTCAGCGGCGCTCGGGCCGCTGCGATCGGGACCGGGGGTTTCGAGCACGCAGGGGAGGCTTGTGAAGCGGGGCTCGTTGACAAACGCGCGCGCGCCATCCAGACCGAGCTCACCATCACCGATGTTGGCGTGCCGGTCGCGGTTCGAGCCTAGCGGCGTCTTCGAGTCGTTGAGGTGCAGTGAGCCGATCCGACCCTTGCCGATCGCCGCCTCGCAATCGTCGATCACGTTCGCGAGCGCGTCCGGCGTGCGAATCTCATACCCTGAGGCGAAGAGGTGGCACGAGTCGAGGCAGACGCCGAGCCGCTTGCCAGCGCCGCCTGCGTCGAGCAGCTCCCCGAGCTCAGCGAACGACCGGCCAAGCGTGCCGCCGGCACCAGCCGTGTTCTCGAGGTGCAGCGGACAGCGCTCGGTTTCAGCGAGCGCGGCTTTGAACAGCGCGCCGGCGCGTCTGATCGCCTCCCCGACATCGCCGGTCTTCGCCGATCCGGGGTGGACGACGACGCAGTGCGCGCCGATCGCGTCGCCGACCCGGAGGGAGTGCGTCAACGACGCGAGCGACTTCTCGCGGATCGCGGAGTCGTCGGAGGCGCAGTTGACGAGGTAGACCGCGTGGATCATCACCGCCCCGATCGCGCTTGCTGCCATCGCCTCGCGAAACCGCTCGTAGTCGTCCGCCGTATATGCGGTCGGGCGCCACATGCGCGGCGATTGGTTGAAGATCTGAATCGCCTGGGCGCCGAGATCGCTGCCGCGCTCGACCGCGCGCCAGAGCCCGCCCGCGGGCGAGACGTGTGCGCCGATTAGCATCCTTCGCCTCGCATGCGCCTTCGCTTCGCTCCCTCTCCCACCGGCGCGCTACACATTGGCGGCGCGCGCACGGCTCTTTTCAACTGGCTGCTCGCGCGCGGCGCCGGCGGGCGCTTCGTGCTGCGAATCGAAGATACCGACCGCGAACGCTCGACGCCCGAGAACGTCGAGCAGATCCTCGACGCGTTGCGCTGGCTCGAGCTTGACTGGGACGAGGGACCGATCTTCCAGTCCGCTCGCGAGGAGCGCCATCGTGCTGCGGTGGACCAGCTGCTGGCCTCCGGCCGCGCCTACCGCAGCGAGGCAACGGGCGATGACGTCAAGGCCTGGAAGGCGCGCCACGGCGACGATCGCGGCTTTCGCGGCGCGGACGAGGGCCGCGGCGCCGTGCGGCTACGGATACCCGATGACGGAGAGACCGTCGTCGACGACCTCGTCGTGGGAGAAGTGCGCTCGCCGAACCGCTCGCTCGACGATCTCGTCATCGCGCGGGCCGATGGCACGCCGCTCTACAACCTTGCGGTCGCCGTCGACGACCTCGACGATGCGATCACGCACGTCGTCCGCGGTAACGACCACCTGACCAACACCGCGAAGCAGCTGTTGATCATCGAAGCCCTCGGGCAGATGCCGCCTCGCTACGGTCATTTGCCGCTACTGCACGGCCCCGATGGCAAGAAGCTCTCCAAGCGCCATGGCGCGGCGTCGGTCCAGGAGCTGCGCGAGGCCGGCTACCTGCCGGCGGCGATTCGCAACTATCTAGCGCTGCTCGGCTGGGGTGCTGGCGACGACGAGACGATCCTCTCGACGGAGGAGCTGATCCAGCGCTTTGACATCGCCGGCGTCCAGCGCAACCCGGCCCGCTTCGACGAGACGAAGCTCCGCTGGCTGAACGGCCGCTACATGCGAGCGCTCAGTAAGGAGGAGCTGACCGTGGCGCTCGAGAGCTACTACGGAAGGCAAGGCCTCGGGCCGGCGGCAGCGATCAGCGCCGACAAATTGCAGACGCTGGCCGACTTCTGGCCGCTCGCCGGCTTCATCTTCGACGGTCCAGCCGACGACCCTGCGGCCCGGGAGCGCTGGCTGAATCCGGCTGGTCGCGAGATCCTCAGCGGCCTGCGCGACACGCTCAGCGAGGTTCCCGAGCCGTTCGGCCTACCCGCCGTCGAGGCGGCGCTGACAATGTTTGTCGAGCGTTCTGGTCTCAAGCCAAGCGCGGTTTACCAGCCGCTTCGCGTCGCGCTCGCCGGAACGGCGGTGTCACCGGGCATCTTCGAGACCGTCGCGGTTCTCGGACGCGGTGAGACGCTCGCGCGAATCGACGCGGTCGGGGGTAAACGTTTGCCTTAGGACTGCCGATGAAGGGGGTGGCGCCGGGGGGCTGACGACCGAATCGCCCCGCGTGAGCACGGATGGCTAGCGCGGCAAACAAATAAAGAGAGAACCACCAATGTCAGCAAACCAGACCGTTGCGACTGAGTCCCCGACTCAGTCCCCCGCTCAGGCCGTTGACGAGCGGCCCGGTGAGGGGCACGGACGGCGCCTCACGGCTGCGTTCGACGCACTGGAAGGCTTTCCGGCTCTGGCCGAGGCGCGCAACCGCCTGCTCGCGCTCGTCGGCGGCCACAGGGTTCCCCTCGCTGATGTCGTGGAGACCGTCGAGTCGGACATCGCCCTCGTCGTAGCCGTTCTGCGCGTCGCCAACGACTTGCCCGGACGCAACGCCGCGCGAGTCGACAATGTCCCCGACGCGGTGCGCATCCTCACACCCGAGGCGGTCCAGCAGCTGGCTGAGCGGATGCGGACCTTTGACTACTTCGAGCGCAGCGCGGTCTGGGAGGGAGCTCCCGACCGCTTTCGCCTGCACGCGCTGGCAACACGCACCGCTGCGGAGTTGCTCGCGACCGAGATCCGCTATCCGGACCGCGACCGCCTGATCGGCTCAGCGCTCCTGCATGACATCGGCAAGCTGGTGCTGATGCACGCCTACTCCGGCTACCCGGCGTCCGTCCATAAGGACGCGCGCACCCCAGAGGAGCGCGTCCAACGCGAGCGCCGCGAGCTTGGCGTCGACCACGCGGTGGTCGGCGGGGTCCTGGCGCGCCGCTGGGGCCTACCAAAGTCGCTCGCGAACTCGATCGAGCGCCACCACTCCGACGATCTCGACGGCGATGCGGCGCTCGTTCGTCTAGCCGACATGCTCGCCCATTACGTCCACGATGACCCGGTGTCGCCCGCCGACATGCTGCGTGTCGCTCGCTCTGCCGGCGTCGGCTCGAGCGAGCTGCGCGCCGTGCTCTACGCCCTGCCGCAGGCCTCGGGCGCCGGCCGCCGACGCGTGATCGAGGCGTGTCCGCTCTCGGCGCGCGAGCGCGACGTCCTGCGACTGCTTGCCGAGGGCAAGGTCTACAAACAGATTGCCCAGGAGCTCACGCTCTCGACGAGCACGGTGCGTACGCACCTGCACAACGTGTACGGCAAGCTCGGCGCCGTCGATCGAGCACAAGCTGTGCTGATCGCCACCGAGCGCGGCTGGTTGTAGCTGCTCCTGTCGCTACGATCGCGAGCCTGTGCTCTCGATCACGACCAAATCGCCCTACGCGATCCAGGCGCTGACCGAGCTCGCGCGAGTCGGTCCGGGCGGCCCTGTTCCGATCGCGGAGCTGGCCCGCCGTCGCGAGATCCCGATCCAGTTCCTCGAGCAGCTCTTCGCCGTGCTCCGTCGCGCCGGCCTGCTGCGCTCCTACCGGGGCGTGAAGGGGGGCTACGCGTTTGCGCGCGACCCAGCCACAATCACCGTGCTCGAGGTGGTTGAGCTGCTCGACGGCGGGCTCGGCGCGGAGTCGAGCGGCGTCTTCGCGGAGGCCGCTGGTGCGGCGCGCGACGTCCTCGCCTCGGTGACCCTGGCCGACCTGGTCGAGCGCGAGGAGCGCGAGGCGGGCGGCGCGATGTACCACATCTAGACGGCCGCACGGCGTGGCCGGATCGCCCGCCGGTTCGCCACGCGACCTCCAGGCCTGCTGAAATAGGGGCGTGACCGCCTGTGCCTGACGGCCCGCGC
>DATAJI010000385.1:0-5140 GCA_036262195.1 Solirubrobacteraceae bacterium | reverse complement strand
CCGTTCGATCATCGCGCTCGGAGGCTGCGACGACCACGCCGTAGCGCAATGCGATCGGCAGCACGTAGCCGTCGTTGTAGTCGGTGTGCTCGCCGATCACGTTGATCCGTCCGGGCGCCGCCCAGCAGCCGGCCGGGACCTCGCCGACGGTCTGGCCGAAGGCCTCGACGACACGGGATGTCCGAGCGCCGAGCTCGTCGCTCGCCTCGGCCTCCATCAAGCCCAGGCGTCGGTCAGTCGCTCGAGCTCATCCGAGCTCAGCGCCAGCGTTGCGCCGGGGAGGATCTCTCGAAGCTGCTCCGCGTTGCGCGCGCTGGCGATCGGCGCGACGACGGTCGGCTGCATGCGCAGCCAGGCGATTGCGACGGAGGCGATCGGCACATCGTGCGCGGCGGAGATCTCGTCCAGCGCGGGTAGCAGGCGATCAGCCCGCGGATCCTCGAGATAGCTCGATGCCTGCCCCGCGCGAGGGCTGTCGACACTTGCTCCGCGGCGGTACTTGCCGGTCAGGAAGCCACGCGCAAGCGCCCAATACGGAAGGCAGGCGAGGCCGGAGCGCTCGCAGACGTCGCGCAGCTCACCCTCGTATTCGATGCGCTCGACGAGGCTGTAATGCGGCTGGAGCGCGATCGGCCGCGCCAATCCGTCGCGTTCGCAGACCGCGAGCACCTCCTCGATGCGCGCAGCAGTGAAGTTTGAGAGCGCGATTGCCCTCACCCTCCCCGCCTTGACGAGCTCGTCGAAGACGCCGAGCCACTCCTCGAGCGGCGTGTTCTGGTCGTCTTCATGCGCGTAGTAGATGTCGACGTAGTCGCTCTGCAGGCGCCGCAGCGAGTCGTCGATCGCGGCGCGTACATTCGTCGCGCTGAGCCCGGGACGGGTCGACCACTTCGCAACCTTGGTCGCAACCACCATCCGGTCGCGGTTACCTCGTGCGGCAATCCAGTTGCCGATGATCGTCTCCGACTCCCCACCCTCGTTGCCGGGGGCGAAGGCCGAGTAGGCGTCCGCCGTGTCGATGAAGTTCCCGCCCGCTTCGTGGTAGGCGTCGAGCACCTCAAACGAAGCTGGTTCCGCGGCCGTCCAGCCGAACACGTTGCCGCCGAGGCACAGTGGGAACACGTCGATGTCGCTGGCCGCGAGCCGGGTCACCGCGAGAAACCTAGCGCAGGCGGCCAAAAAGCTTACCTCGCGGTTGGTCCCAGGTGCTCCGCTTGTCGCTTGCGCGCACGCTACGGTTGTCGCGAAGCCGATGAAATACAGCCTCCTCGGAACTCTTAGCGCAGCGGCGCTCGCCCTCGCCGTCCCGGCAGTCACGCTGGCGGCCGAGGTTGCGATCGCCAATAGCGGCGTCGTTAGCGCGCCCAGCTGCCCGTCGAGTCCGTGCTCCGTGATCTCTCGAACCACCGCGATCCAGATCAAGGACGGCGGCGATGTCGACCCGTTCAAGATCAGGCGGGGTGGATCGATCCGGTCATGGTGGGTGACCCTGGCGATTCCAAGCACCGACGAGATCCATTACTTCGACACGCATGAGGGAGGCACAGCACGAGCCGCGCTCGCCGTCTTGCGCAACGTCGGCGGGCTCGATTACAAGCTCGTGGCGCTCAGCTCGATCGTCCACCTGCAGCCCGACTTCGGAAAGACGGCGCAGCTGCGGCTCACGAACCCGATTCGGGTCGTCAAGGGGGACGTAGTCGCGCTCGCCGTCCCGACGTGGCTGCCGGCCCTGTCGCTTGCCTATCCGGCAACGACATCCTGGCGCGCGAGCCGGAGTGCCGCTCAGTGCTCCGACGTCGCGATCCAGACGATGCAGTCGTTGGTCGGCTCATCCGCCGGCTACGACTGCCTCTACCCGAACGCGCTGATCACCTACGGCGCTAGCGAAAGCACGAGCCGGCCCTAGCGAGGGCGTTCGCGGCCGCGTCGCGCGAGCGTGCCGAAGACGAAATCCCACCAAGGCGCGCTGATCCCGTAGCCGTGGCTGTCGTCCTCGAAGTGATGGCGCATGTGGAGCTCGCGCAGACGCCGCTCGACGCCGCTACGCGGCACCGTATGGTGGTGCAACGCGTAGTGGAGCATGTCGTAGAACAGGTACCCGGCGAGGAAGCCGGCACTGACAGCCCAGGCGAGCGGCGTTCCCACGACGAGCACGAACAGGCCGATAAAGAGCGCCGCTAACGGGATCGAGACAGCTGGCGGCATCACGAGGCGCAGCGGGTCGTTCGGGTGGTCGTGATGAACACCATGCACCATCCAATGCAGCCGCGCACCAATGCCGTCCTCGGGCTCGAAATGGAAGACGCCGCGGTGGATCCAGTACTCACAGAAAGTCCAGAACGCGTAACCACCCGCGCAGGCGATCGCGAAGCTCGCCGCCGTGACGTGCGATGCCCCGAGAACCGCGAGAAGCGCGATCGCCGGCATGTAGATCAACGGCGGCACGATCGGGTGCACCCGGGACAGTCGGTCAAGCCACGGCCAACGGAACATCGGCGGCGACGCGCGCAGCGCCTCGGTGCGAGACGCGCCTCGACCTGAATCGTGGACCGTGCTGTCAAGCGACATGTCGTGCACTCGCGAATCCTCGTTCGAGCTGCTGTAGACACCTTTATAGCGCGTCCGCTGCCTGCGCCCCGCAAGGCGGTACCCGATCGCAGCACGGGCTAGGCTCCACCTCGGATGCCGGCCCCAACGGTCGCAGTGCTCGACGACTATCAGGACCGCGCTCGCGGGCTCGGCCCCTGGGATCACCTCGCCGGGCGGATCGTCCTCGAGACGTTCACGGGCCACCTCAGCGACGACAACGCGCTAGCCGAACGGCTCGCCGCGTTCGACGTAATCGTGGCGATGCGCGAGCGCACGCCATTCACGAAAGAACGCCTGGAGCGTTTGCCGAAGCTGAAGCTGCTCGCTACGACCGGCATGGTCAACGCAGCGATCGATATCGATGCCGCGCGGGACTTGGGCGTGCTGGTATGCGGCACGAGCCTGGGCGGCAGCGCCACGGCGGAGCTCACCTGGGGATTGATCCTCGCGGTTACGCGACACATCTGCGAGGAGGACCAGAACATACGTGAGGGTGGCTGGCAGCACACGATCGGACCCGAGCTCGCGGGGCGCACACTTGGGGTGATCGGCCTCGGGCGGCTTGGTAGCCGCGTCGCCGCCTACGGCACGGCGTTCGAGATGCCCGTCGTCGCGTGGAGCCAGAACCTCGACGCCGGGCGGGCGCGCGGCCTCGGCGTCGAGCCGGTCGCCAAGGACGAGCTACTCGAGCGCGCCGACATCGTCTCGATTCACATGCGCCTGAGCGATCGCACGCGCGGGCTGATCGGCTCGCGCGAGCTCGCGCTGATGAAGCCGAGCGCCTATCTGGTCAATACCTCGCGCGGGGCGATAATCGATGAGCAGGCACTCCTCGACGCGCTACACGAAGGTCGAATCGCTGGCGCCGCGCTCGACGTGTTCGACGAGGAGCCGCTGCCACGCGAGCACCCGCTTCGATCGGCGCCGAACACACTGCTCACGCCGCACATCGGCTACGTCAGCGAGGACACCTACCGAGGCTTCTACCGCGAAATCGTCGAGGACATCGAGGCCTGGTTGGACGGCGCTCCGGTGCGCGTCCTCAACGGCTAGTAGGGCTACTCGCCACCGTCAGCGGCACCGGGGCAGCGAACCAGCGATTCGCGCACGAGCGCAGCCTGGCTACGTGTGCGGGGCTGAAGCTCGGCAAGGGAACCGGGGCGCTGGCCGGCGACGCGCTCGCCGCTGTGTTCTGCGTCGCCGTCTTCCTGATCTGCCGGTTCGTGCATCGCCTCCGCCTCCCATTCGCAGGTGCTTTGAGTGTATGCCAGCAGATCGATCGGATGCGCCGGTTGCACTCTCTGTCGTCACTCAGCGAGTGACATAGTTCAGCGACCCGACAGACGACAAGGAGAGAGCGCACACATGGATCCCGTAGTCCACTTCGAGCTGCCAGCCAACGATCGCGAGCGGATGGCCGAGTTCTACTCATCGGTGTTCGGCTGGGAAGCGCAGATGCTGGGCCCGGAGATGGGCAGCTACACCGTCGTCACCACCACCGAGACCGGGGACGACAGACGACCGACGCAACCGGGAGCGATCAACGGTGGCCTCTTTCTGCGCACCGCCGCCGCCGAGTCCCAGGCGCCGTCAGTCGTGATCGCCGTCGCCGACGTCGAGCAGGCCTCGCGGGCAGTCGAGGCCGCCGGCGGCAAGCTTTCCGGAGCACCGCAGGAGATCCCCGGAATCGGACTCTACGCGTCATTCTTCGACACCGAAGGAAACCGCATGAGCATGCTGCAGCCAGCCCCACCCGCCGCGGCCGGCTAGACCGTGGCGGCTGGCCTTGGGAGCGCCGCGATCGAGGCAGTGCACGCTGCGGCGGAGCGACAGATCGGTGACGAGCGGATCCCCGGGCTCGTCGCGCTTGTCGCACGTGGCGACGACGTTCACGTCGAAACGCTCGGGCGTCTGGCAATCGGTGGCCGTTCTGTCAGGCGGGACTCGCTTTTCCGCATCGCCTCGACGACGAAGCCGATCACTGCCGCGGCAACCCTCGCACTTGTCGAGGAAGGCCTCATCGCGCTCGATGAACCTGTCGACCGGCTGTTGCCGGAGCTCGCGCGGCGCCGCGTGCTGGCGCGGATGGACGGGTCGCTCGAGGAGACGGTGGCGGCCGAGCGGGCGATCACCGTCCGCGACCTGCTGACGTTCACGTTCGGCTTCGGGATGGTCCTCGGGATGTTCATGGCCTCCGAGCCTTGGCCCGTCGTGGCGGCGAGCGACGCGCTGCACCTGGCGACGATCGGCCCGCCGGAGCCGGACGTCCAGCCGGACCCTGACACGTGGATCGCGGGACTCGGCTCGCTGCCGCTGATCTGCCAGCCGGGCGAGCGCTGGCTCTATAACACGGGCGCTTCGGTGCTCGGCGTCCTGCTCGCGCGAGCCGCCGGCGAGCCACTCGCGGATGTCTTTCGAACGCGCATCTTCGCCCCGCTCGACATGCACGACACGAGCTTCTGGACCCGCGAGACTGACCGGCTCGCAACCGCCTATCGCCCCTCGCCCGAAGGTCTCGCGGGTCCAGAAGCTCGTGTCGTGCATGTCGAGC
>DATAJI010000384.1:0-2165 GCA_036262195.1 Solirubrobacteraceae bacterium | reverse complement strand
GTTCTGGGTCGGCGCTGTGGCATCCTCGCCGGGGCCCGTGCTCTTCCACTGCACGGCCGGCAGGACCGAACGGGGGTCGTGGCGGGGCTCGTCCTCCGCCTCGCGGGCGTCGGCATCGAAGCGATCGCCGCCGACTATGCCTTGACCGACCTCAGTGCTCTGCTGCGGCGCGGCCTCGCCGGCGGCATGCCGCAGGACGAGATTCGGGCGCGCACGTTCCTCCCCTGCGCTCAGCCTGACGGCATAGCGCAGTTTCAGCGGTACGGCTCCGCGGCTGGCTACCTCGAGCGGGCGGGCGTTGACCCGGCGCCGGCGCGCGAGCTCACGCGGCGCCTCGCCGCCGGATCGGCCTAGGCACCGGCTACGGTAGAAAGGGTGACCTCGCGGATAGCTCGGCCGCAAATCCCTGCGTATCCTTGCTCAATATGAGTCGTTTGAGCCAAGAGTCAACCGATCGATACTTGAAAACGGCGCTCGCGGCGCTCCGGAGTCTTCCCGACGCGTCGGTGTTGGTGTTTGACCAGCAGTTGCGGTACGTGCTCGTGGCCGGGCGGGCCGTCAGTCAGGCTGGCTTCGCGGCGGAAGCGATGGAAGGGAAGAAGGTCGCGGACGTGCTCTCCCCGGAGCGCTCGGCATTCTGGGAGCCTTCTTATCGGGCGGCGCTGCGTGGAGAGTCAACTTCGCTTGAGGTGCAGGGCGTTGATTCACCTCGTTGGTATCGGGTCGATGTCGGCCCGTGGCGGGATCAAGACGGAGCGGTGGCGGGGGGCTTGGCGGTAGCGCGTGACATCACCGCTCGCAGGCGAGCCCAGAACTCACTCGAGGAAGCCGAAGAGCTACTCGCGGTTTCGTTTGATAACTCGCCGCTCGGGATAACGTTAGCTACGCCCGACGGACGCCCACTGAGGATCAATCGGGCGTTTGCCGACATGCTCGGCTACTCGGTGGAGGAGTTGCTCAGGTGTCTGGAGCAAACCAAGCTCACCCACGCCGACGACCGGGGAGTCGACGAGCGGAACCTACGGTCTTTGCTTGAGGGACAAGCTGACATCGCGCAGTTTGAGAAGCGCTATATCCGTGCCGATGGGCACATCGTGTGGGCGCTGGTGTCGATGTCGCTCGTGCGCCACGCCGACGGCAAGCCTCGCCACGTCATCGCGCAGATCGAGGACATCTCCGATCGCATGCAGATGAACGAGCACCTGCGCCGGCTCGCAGACCATGACTGCCTCACCGGCCTTCGCAACCGGCGCACGTTCGAAGAAGCGACGGCTGCGCAGGTAGATCGTTGCCGACGCTATCGCGAGACAGCCGCTCTGCTGCTCATCGACGTCGACTGCCTCAAACGGATTAATGACACTTACGGCCACAACACGGGCGACGATGTCCTGAAGGTCGTCGCTGCCACGCTCACGCAACGGCTGCGCGATACCGACTTTGCGTTCCGCATCGGCGGCGACGAGTTTGCCGTGCTCCTCCCCTACACCAGCAAGGAGGAGGCCACTGTCGTGGCTCTGGAAGTTCAGCGCGGGATTGCCGAGGGAAGGATCGGGGCCGGTGCGGGCAGCGTTCACTCCAGCGTCAGTATCGGCGTGGCCACGCTAGATCAGCACACCGCCGACGTCATGTCCGCCCTCGCGCAGGCTGACCGCGCGATGTACGCAGCCAAGCGTTCGAAAGACCCCGTGCGGCGAAACCCTGGACTAGCCGGCCTCGCGCTCACTGAATCATGAGCCAGTCCGCGCGGGCCAATGGTCACGGCCGATGCGTTACGTATTGATTGGCAAAAGCTCTCGTCAGCCACTAGGTCTTAAACCGTCGGTGCAAGCAGGGACGTCGCTTGTTGTGGTGGTACGGGAGGACTGAAGATGTAACCTTGGGCGCTGTCGCAGTCCAAGGCGGCGAGCTGGTTAAGCTGGTCGGGGCATTCCACTCCCTCGGCGACGGATTCGACGCCTACGATTCGCGCGAGTTGGATCACCACCCGTGCAAATGCAGCTCCTTGCCCGCCGTCAGAGATGCCGTCGACGAAGCTCTTGTCGATCTTGATGGAGTTGACGGGGAAGTGCTGCAGGCGGCTGAGTGACGAGTATCCAGTTCCGAAGTCGTCGAGGGCAATTGCGAGGCCGAGTTGATGGAGCCGGTGCAGGGTATCGAGTGCGTGC
>DATAJI010000383.1:0-2582 GCA_036262195.1 Solirubrobacteraceae bacterium | reverse complement strand
GTATGGAGGACTTTCACATCGGGCCGTATATGACGGCGGTGGGCGCAGGCGAGCTGCTGACCGAAATCCGTCTGGCGCTGCGCCCGGGCGCCGGCAGCGCCCATGAGAAGGTCGAGCGACGCGCTGGTGACTGGGCGATCGCCGCCGCATCGGCCGCCCTGTGGATCGACGGCGGGACGATCGGCGAGGTGGGCATCGCGCTCAGTGCGGTCGGGCTCACGACGATCCACCTGTCGCGAGCCGAGGATCTGCTCCGGGGCCAGACACCTTCGGACGATCTGTTCGCGCAGGCCAGCGAGATCGCCTCGACCGACTGCTCTCCCGGCGCGGACGGCCGGGGGCCGATCGACTACAAGCGCCATCTGGCCGACGTCCTCACCACGCGCGCACTGCGCCGCGCCGCTGGGCGCGCCCTGAATCAGGAGGCCTGATCATGCAACTTTCGGTCACGATCAACGGCGAGGACGTGTCCCGGGAGACCGAGCCGCGTCAACTGCTCGTGCACTTCATTCGCGACACCCCGGGGCTGACCGGGACGCACTGGGGCTGTGACACCTCTAACCTCGATCTTCGGTCAGGAAGACTTGTTGAGGTTTTAGCGGGGCGGGAAGCGGAATCGGAGTTCGCGGTCGTTGAGCCAGGGGATCGGGGTTGGTGTGTCGGCGAAGCCGGCGGCGATCAGGACGGGGTGGTAGGTGCGGATGTTGAGGTCGACGGTGAGCGTGTCGTTGGTGGTGTGGACGGTGCCGGTGGCGTCGAGGAAGTGGCGCCAGAGTTTGTCGGGGGTGGCGTTCTCGTAGCGGGGGAGTTGGCGGGCGAGGAGTCGGTAGAGGTTGCCGGCGATGACGGTCAGGGTGGCGTCGATGTCGACGTTGAGCGGGAGGCCTGAGGAGAGCGCGTTGAGGTGAAAGCCGCTGATGTACGCGTCGAGTTCGTTCTCGATCGTCATCCGTTCGGCGTAGCGGGCGAACAGTTGTTTGGTGGTCAACTCGAGCGCGTTGGTGATCAGCATCGTGGGGTGCTCGCGGCCGATGTTGCGCACGGCGAGTTGGCGCACGGGCGCATCGATGCCTTTGATCTGGATCAGCTCGTCGTGGATCTCTGGCTCGCGGTAGCGCCCGCGACGGTCAACGCGGACCTTCGTCCACTCTGTGTCGGGGAGCGCCTCGAGATCGGCGATCAGCTTGGGGCCGCGCTCGCGCAAGGTGAGCCAGCGGATGCCGCGGGCGGTGAGCTCGTCGAGGACTTTGTAGGTCGTCAGCTTGGAGTCGAACACCAGCAGGCCCGGGTCTGAGCCTGAGACGTTCTGCCAGTAGTCGGCGAACGCGATCACCTCGCGTGCCTGTTCGGCTTTGGTCAGCTCGGCGTTTGAGTAGACCATCTCTTGGGAGGCGTGGTCCTGGGCGAAGAACGTCAGCACCGCGCGGGTACGTTGCGAGCGGGCCGGGACGTAGTGTTTCTCGAGTGGGACGTCGGTGCCGTGGTGGCGGATCGCGTGGAAGTCGAGGTTGAAGCCCTCAGCGCCCGTGGCGAGCCCGAGCTCGCGTAGGCGGCCGGTCACGCCCGCGAGGAGCTTCTCGCTGGCGGTGCGCCGGGCACGGTAGGAGTAGCTGGTCAGGTGCGTGGCCTTCGGCAGCGCGGTCAGTCCCATCAGCAGCGCGAGACCGGGGTCATCAGCGAGCGCGTGCGCGTGGCTGGCGCGCGAGGTCCGCGCGCACTTGTGCAACAGCAGCGAGCCGAGCGAGTGCCATGCCGAGAGCACCGTCGTGGACGGATAGCCACACGAGGCGACGAGTTCTGAGAGTCCGAGCTGGGCGATCGCCGGTAGGAGGAGGAACAGGCCGGCGTGATCGCAGCCGCTTGACATGCCCGCCGGCCAGTCGCTCAGCGCGCGGGCCTTGATCGCGGCCAGCCGTGGTGCTGCCCCGCGCGCGGACGGTGCACGGCGCGGCAGGCGCTCGATCCCTTCCGCGTCAAGGATCGTCCAGACCGTTTGCGCGGACACCGGCGTGCCGGCGAGTGTCAACTCGGCGGCGATCTCCTCGACCGAGCGGTCCAGAGCGCGTAGCTCGAGCACGCGGTCGCGCACGCGGTCGGCCTTGCGTGCTGATCGCGGTCCGGGCTTGGAGGAACGGAAGTACTGCGCGCTGCCGGTGCGCAGCTCGCTGGCCATCTGATGCACGCTGGCCGGCGAGTAGCCGAACCGGGTTGCGACCTCGCTGGCCGCGAGCCCGTCGACGAAATACGCGCGCATCGCCTCGTAGCGACGCTGCGCCGGTTCGGAAGGCTCAAGGAAATACGCTGCTCCGACCCGCAAACCTCAACCTATCTTCCTGAACAGCATACCCACAGAGTAGAGCGGTTATCGGACAGCATGGCGCGCCCGATACTCCTCACCGCCCTAGGTCGTCTTGAATCGGCGCGTTTTCAGCCGATCACCGGTCCTCGCCATCAGCGAGCCGTTATGACCTACTCACCGTGAACGAGCGAATAGTTCAGATAGTTCCCTTGAGGCCAGGCTCCGCGGTGACCGCCAAAACCCCAAAACAACGGCAAAACCACGCCGCGCCCGCCCCGGACAC
>DATAJI010000382.1:0-3367 GCA_036262195.1 Solirubrobacteraceae bacterium | reverse complement strand
ACGAGAGCACCGTTCTTCGAGCGGTAGAAGAGCGAGGCGCGTCGCTGGCGGATCGCGTGCTTCAAGCTGCGCTCGGAGATGTTGTTGTCGATGGGTGCGTCGACGGCACGAAGGAAGAGCGTCAGCGCCTCCCAGCGTTGGAGCAGGTAGCGGAGCGCCCCTCCGAGACCCGAGTTCGGCTCGACGCGCTTGTCGGCGAAGAGTCCCTCGATCCACGCCCGAAGGCCGGCCATCACCGGGCCGCTCTCGCGCTGATGGAAGGCGAGGCGCGCCTCGCCGAGGACGCCGCCCTTGCGGCAGGTCGCGTCGTTCGCGAAGACCTTGCCGATCTCGTCGAGCAGGTGCGCGCAAAGCTCCGGATGGTTGCTGACTTCGTCGACGACATGGCGGCGGCCATGGGCGAGGCAGTTGGCGAGCACGACGTCGTGCTCCTGGGGCAGGTTGCGAGCGAGCCCGTCGCACATCTGCATCGGTGGAGCGAGGGCAGGGTCGCGTCGGTCGAGCAGGTCGGCAAGGTTCTCGCCGGCGTGCTGACGTCCGGAGCCGAAGAGCGCGATCGGCCCCGCGGCGGTGCGCGCCACGATCCCCGTCGTGAAGAGCCCGGTGCGATCGGGGAGGTCGAGATCGCCTTTGGCGATGAGCTCGTTCCGGCGTTTGCCCATGAGCTCGAGGATCCTCACGTACGTGTCGTCGTTGTGCACGAGCGGCGCGTTCGCGGCGAGGGAGACGAGGACCTCGTAGACGGGGAGGACCTCCTGCACGTGATCGCGCGCGACCTCCCACTGCGTCGAAGCCGGTACGGGCACGCCGAGGAAACGCTGCATGGTCTCGAGCCGGTGCAGCGGCATGCCCATGCCATAGCGAAGCACGATCATCATGCTCGCCGCGCTCTCGCTGTACTTCGGCCCTCGGGCCTGCTCGGGCAGGGGCGCGGTGAAGACATGACCGCACCCGCTACAGCGCATGCACGCACAGTCCCACCGGAGCGCGACGAGCGGCGCTTGGCCGAAGACGCGCACGCAGGAGGCGGGCTCCTTCATCGCATACAGCGTGCCATGCGCGCACGCCGGACAAGGCTGCCCTGTGCCCAGCGTCGGATGCGGGACGGCCATGCTCTCGGACGCGTAGGCCGCCCCGGGGATGCGACCGTGGCCCTTGCGTCGTGGCTTGTCGTTGCCCTCTGAAGCGCGGTCGGTGTCGTTCGCGGGATCGTCCTTCGGCTCGGCCCGAGGCGGCTCGTCGGTGACGGGCTCGTCCTGCCCGCTCGCCGGCGGACTGCCGTCGCCCGTCGGCGCCGCGGCTCCCTTCGCGCCGACGACGTTCGCCCTCTTCTCGCTGCTCGTCTGTCCGAGCATCCGCCGCAGCCGCGCGATCGTCGCGCCGTGCTGGCGTGCAAGGCGGGTCACTTCGAGGAGCGTGCCCACGAGCGACTTCAGGCATTCGTGGTCGGCCTTCGTGACCCGCGGCTCGATACGCGCGAGGAGCGCCTCGACCTCCGCAACGTCGAGCGAGATCGCGGAGGCGGTCACGAGGAGATCCGCGCAAGCCGTTCGCGATAGTCGGCCACCAGCGGGTAGCCGAAGATCCGCTTCAACGACCGGTTCGGCGTGTGCGTCATGTCCGCCTTCCCGCGCCCCGTCGTCAGGCCGAGCTCCGTCCAGTTCGCGGCCCGGTAGCACGTCCCCTGGTTGCGCTCCGTGTCCACGAAGGTCTCCGTGAAGTGGACCGGGTGCGCGTACACGCGCTGCCAGTCGGCCGAGAGCTGCCGCGCCATGCGCCCGAGCAGGTGCGACGCGAGGTGCGGCACGCGCACCCACGGCAGGATGAGAAACCGTGTCTGGTAGGCGATGAAGCGGAGGTTCTTCGTGCGCGCGTCGGCCGACCAGCCGAGGTGCCGATCGCGCGGCCCGAGATGCCTCGGCGCCGACGACCAGACGAAGCACCCGAGGGGTCGGCCCTGCGCGGTGATCAGGTACTTCAGCCGCTCACCGACCGGCGTCGTGTACCCGAGGTAGTGGTGCTCGTCCAGCAGGCCGTTCACCGTCGCCTCGTCCGCCGTCCGTGCCACGTGGCGTAGCTCGATGGGCCCCAGCGCGCGCAGCGCCCCCTCGATGGGATCGGTCGAGAGCTCGACGCGCGCGGGACGCAGCCGACGCCACGGCTCCCGGCACGCCCAGCGCGGCGCTGGAAGCTCGATGTGCCCTGCGCGATGAAGCGCGAGGAGAAGCGCCCGACACGCCGCGTCCCGTGGCGCACCGTTCTCCTGCACCCATCCTCGGCGCTCGCACAGGGTGAGCGACAACGACCGACGCGTCCACGTCGCCCGCTCGGACATCAGCGCGCGGATGGCAGCGAGGTCGTCCTCGGTGATCGCCCGGCCCTTGTGCATCAACACGATGCTCATGCCCTACGAAGAGCACGGCGACGGATAGAATGCAAGCCCGAACGTGCAGCCCCCCGACTCTTACGCCGGAGTCGAGGCCTCCGCTCCGATACGCCGCCACGTCGGTGCGCCGGAGGTCGCCTCCGCATCTCCGCCCGCGAGCAGCACCTGGAGCTGATGCGCCAACAGCTCCCGCTGCGCCGAGCCTGCCTCGCCAGGCCAGTACCGGAACCGCCCCTCCGAGAGCCGCTTCTGGCACAGCCAGAAGCCCTGCCCGTCATACGCCAGGATCTTGATGGCGGTGCCTCGGCGGTTGCGGAACACGAACAGCGTCCCCGAGAAAGGATCCGACGACAGCGCCTCCCGACACACCCTCGAAAGCCCGTCGATGCCCTTGCGGAAGTCCACCGGCTCGACGCACACCAATACGCGCATTTGCGCCGTCACCGCCATCATGAGCTGCGGCTCCAGAACGCGCGCACCAGCGCGACGATCTCCACCGTGCTGTCCGCGCCACCGACAACCTCGACGCGCACGCGATCCCCCTCCCGACCCACGAGCTCGAGCACGACCGTGCGCGGCACGCGCGGCTCACCCAACCCAAGGCCGCCGAGCTCCACGAACCCCGCACGCTCGACCACGCTGCGCGGCGCGCTCTCCGCCCGGACCTCCGCGAGCTTCGCCAGCTTCCTCGGATTGAGGCGCAGCACGCGTGCCGTCTCGGCGACTCCGTTCGCGCGCGCCACCTCCGCAGCGTCCAACCAGAGCGCCGCCGGGATTGGTCGGCCACGGCCGCCGTGCGACCGACGCCAGCTCGCCAGTGTCTCGCGCGTCGTGTCGAGATCCTTCCCCCGATTCTTGTCGTGCCCCATCGTCCGCCTCCTGCGTGCGCGCGAGGGTCGCATCGGAGGGTGGGTCAGTTACGCAGGTTTGCCGCAAGGACACGGCTCACGTACGCCACGTCGCCCGCGCTCGCCGTCGAGT
>DATAJI010000381.1:0-3392 GCA_036262195.1 Solirubrobacteraceae bacterium | reverse complement strand
GTCACGCTGAGCAGGCGCGCGAACTCGCGCAGCTTGTGCGGGTTGCGCGTCGCGAGGATCAGCGCCATCGAGCTAGCCGTCGATCGCCGCCTGCTGCGCCGCTTGCAGCACCGCGATCCCTTGCGCAGCGAGCGCGAGGAGATGATCGAGATTGGCACGCGACAGCGGCGTCCGCTCCGCCGTCGCCTGGACCTCGACGAGACCGCCATCGGCGGTCATCACAACGTTCGCGTCGACCTCCGCGGTCGAGTCCTCGGCGTAGTCGAGATCCAACAGCGGCACGCCGTCGACGACGCCGCAGGACACTGCCGCGACGGCGCCGGTCAAGGGGCTGCGCTCGAGATCGCCCGCAGCGAGCAGCCGCTTGGCGGCTCTCGCGAAGGCCACATAGGCGCCGGTGATCGAGGCGCAGCGCGTTCCACCATCCGCCTGGAGAACGTCACAGTCGAGGTAGACGGTGCGCTCGCCCAGCGCTTCGAAGTCAACCACCGCGCGCAGCGAGCGACCGATCAGCCGTTGGATCTCGACCGTGCGACCGTCGAGGCGCCCGCGCGTCGCGTCGCGCTGCTTGCGCTGCCCGGTCGAGGCCGGCAGCATGCCGTACTCCGCGGTCAGCCAGCCACGCCCCTTACCCGCAAGCC
This sequence comes from Solirubrobacteraceae bacterium, assembly GCA_036262195.1. Classification (GTDB taxonomy): domain Bacteria; phylum Actinomycetota; class Thermoleophilia; order Solirubrobacterales; family Solirubrobacteraceae; genus Palsa-513. The sequence continues at coordinate 2,751 of DATAJI010000381.1, read as the reverse complement.
AGCGTGGCACGCCGGCCTCGACCGAGGCGGTGCAGATCACCTTCGTCTCGCCCACCGCAATCAGCGCCGAGCCGCTCGCCGGCTTGACGAAATCGACCTCGATCGCCGTCGGGCGACACTCGTCCGCGCGCCGCGCGTAGCTGCGTCCGCCTGCGGCCTCGCTCACGCCGGAACCGCCGCGCGAAGCGCCACGTGCTCGATCTCGTCGATCGGCATCTGGAGGAAGCGTGAGCCAAGCTGGCGGAAGGCCTCGACATCGCCCGTGCAGAGGAACCGATAGGTGCCCTCTTCGCTCGCCGAGCTACCCAGGTCGGCGCGTTGCAAGGTGGCCGCGACGGAGGCGGCCAACGCGCGGCCGGAGCTGATCAGCGCGACGCCGGGACCGAGCCTGCGCTGAAGCATCGGCGCGACGATCGGGTAGTGCGTGCAGCCGAGGATCACGGTGTCGACGTCAGCTTCGCGGAGCGGCTCGCAGTAGGCGCGAACCGTCTCCTCGACCCGGCGGTCGAAGGGGAATCCGCGCTGGATAATCGGCGCGAGATCCGGACAGGCGACGCTCGTCAACGTTGCATCCGGCGCGTAGACGCGGACGGCGCGATCGTAGGCCCCGCTCGCAACCGTCGCCGTCGTGGCGAGCAGCCCGATCCGTCCGCTCGCGCTGCGCTCGGCGGCGATCCGCGACTCCGGATCGATGACTCCGAGGACCTCGACCCCGAGCGTCGTCGAGACCATCCGCTCACGCACGACGTCGAGCGCCGCGGAGCTCGCTGCGTTACAGGCAACGACGAGGAGCTTTGCGCGTCGCGCGAGCAACAGCTCGGTGATCTCCAGTGCGAAGCGCTCGAGCTCCGCAGCGCTGCGCTCGCCGTAGGGGAAGCGAGCTGTGTCGCCGAGGTAGAGGAAGTCCTCGTGAGGCAACTCGACCAGCAGCTCCTGCAGGACCGTGAGGCCGCCGACACCCGAGTCGAAGACGGCTATCGGGCGCTCGCGCGGTGGGGGCGCCGAGGCGGTCATCGCTAGCCATGATTCCAGATGGGGAAGCCGGCAAAGGAGTTTTCTGATGCGCATCCCATTCACGGCTATCGTGGCGCCGTGCCCGCCTCCTACCGTCGATACCCCGCGATCTAGTGGTGCGCGCGCTCGTCGTCTCGAACATGGCGCCGTCGCCGCTGCATCCCGGACGGGGCAGCTTTGTCCGCGATCAGGTTGCGGCGCTGCGTCGGATCGGTGACGTCGACGTCGAGCTGTTCGAGTTCGCGCCTGGCCTGATGTCCTATCCGCTTGCCGCCTTGGCGCTCCGCCATCGCTACGCCGCCGATAGCTTCGACATCGTTCACGCGCACTTCGGCTTGACCGCCTGGCCAGCGCTAGCGCTGCGGGCTCCGCGACACGTCGTCACGCTGCACGGGACCGACCTACGCCATCGCCGCACGCGCCTGATCACGCTCGCTGCGTTGGGGCGCCTGGACCTGGTCGCGACCGTTTCGAGCTCGCTGGCGGCTGAGCTCCCGGCCGAGCTCGCCGGCCGAGCGGCGGTCCTGCCCTGCGGCGTTGCGATGGAGCGGTTCAGGCCGATTCCGCGCGAGGCCGCTCGGCTCGCCCTGGGCCTCGACACCGCCGGACCATACCTGCTCTTTCCAGCCGACCCGAGCCGAGCGGCCAAGCGCTTTGACCGCGCGCGCGAGCTCGCCGGCGAGGTGCGGCTGCTGACGCTCGGGACGATGGCTCCCGATCACGTCACACTCGCGATCAACGCGGCGAACGCGGTGCTGGTGCCGTCAGACGCCGAGGGCTACGGCCTTGCCGTGCTCGAAGCGCTGGCCTGCGACGTGCCCGTGCTGGCTACGCCCGTGGGCATCCACGAACAGGCGCTCGCTGGGATCGCGGGGACACTCTGCGCCCCCTACGAGCGGGAGCGCTGGTCGCAGGTGCTCGCGGACGCGCTGTCCGCTCAAGACCCGCGCGTTGAAGGCCGTGGGCGCGCCGCCGAGTTCTCGAGCGACGGCATGGCACGCCGCGTGCTCGACGCCTGGCATTCACTGCTCGCCGATCCGCATTAGCGAGCCTCCCCGAAACGAGGCGGCTAGCATAGGCGCCAATGGAAGCTTCGCGACCCGCTCCGGGGCGGCCTGCGCGTGCCGCCGCCGAGCAAACTATGCCCGCTGAGCCGACCGGCGTCGTCGAGCCTGATGGCGATCAGCGCCTCGCGGCCGATGAGGAAGACGTGCGAGCCACGAGCTTTCTCCAGCGTGCCACGCTCCGGCGCCGCCTGCGCTTTCTCCGCCGGCGTCGCGAGCTCGCTCTGCGCGAGCTCGGCGACCTCGTCTTTGAGTCTCAACGCCGCGGCGGGGAGCCCGCCGAGGCGCTCAGCGCCAAGCTGGCGGCACTTGAAGAGATCACGGCTGAGAGCGAGCGGCTCGAGCACGCGCTCGACGAGCACACTGAGCTGCTCGTCCTTCGCGCGCCTGGCATCGCGACATGCGTGAGCTGCTCGACGCTCCACCAGAGCGAGGACCGCTTCTGCCCGCGCTGCGGGACACCGGCCGGCAAGACGTCAACGCGCTAGTCAGCGGTGCGGGCGAGCTCCGCGAGCGTTACGTCGACCGAGCTTGCCAGCGCGTCGAGCGCGTAGCCACCCTCGAGCACGGCGCCGATCGGTGCGCCCAGCTCCTGGCAAAGCTGACGCATCGACGCGGTCATCCGTGCGTAACCCTCCTCGGTCACCGCACAATCGGCGAGCGGATCGTCGCG
>DATAJI010000380.1:0-5322 GCA_036262195.1 Solirubrobacteraceae bacterium | reverse complement strand
CCTCGAGAGCTTCCGCCTCAGTCATTCGTTACCTTCGGCATGTTGGGCCCGCGTACGCTTCCGATCCCGCTCGCCGCCGCCGCGCTGTTCGCGGCGCCAGTCGCCGTCGCACAGCAGATGCTAGTGATCGAATGGTGAGGTAGGCGCGCGATGACCGCCCCGCTGCTGGCACTCGACACGCCGTGGCTGCTCTACCGCTCGTTTTTTGGCGTTCCGCGCTCGATCAAGGGCAAGGACGGCATGCCCGTCGGAGCGCTGCTCGGAACGGTCAACACGATCCTCAGCCTGTGTGACGCGCTCGCTCCGCGCGTCGTCGTCTGCTGCACGGGTGCTGAGGAGGCTGTGTATCGCCGCGCGCTCTACCCGCCCTATCACGCTCACCGCGAGCCGATGCCCGCCGAATTGCGCGCTCAATGGGATCGGGCCGAGGAGCTGCTCTCAGCGTTTGGCTGGACGGTTCGCGGCGACCGCGAGCTCGAGGCCGACGATGTGCTGTGGTCGTGCTCGCGCGTGGAGAGCGCCGCCGGCGGAGCGACACTGATCGCTAGCGCCGACCGCGACCTCTATCAGGCGGTCGGCGAGCACACCGCGGTGCTCGAGTTGCACCGCGACGCAGCGCCCGGGCAGATCGGTCCGCGCGAGGTGCGCGAGCGCAGCGGCGTCGAGCCGTCGCAGATCCCGGACCTGATCGCGCTCCGCGGCGACCCCTCCGACGGGCTCCCTGGGGCGCGCGGAGTCGGGGCGAAGACCGCCGCGGCACTATTGCGAGACCACGGAACGCTCGACGCAGTGCTGGCAGCGGCCAGCGGACTGCGCCCGCGGATCGCCGCGGCGCTGACCGAGCAGGCCGATCAGCTGCGGATGTTCCGCGAGATCACGACGCTGCGCGAGGTGCCGTTCGAGCGACCGCCGGACGCCCCGACGGACCGAGCCGGCGGCGCAGCTGCGGCGCGGGCGCTCGGTATGAATGCACTCGCGGAGCGGCTCGAGGCCGCCTAGAGCACCTTCGAGAGGAAGGCACGCGTGCGCCCGATTGACGACGGCGGCGCAGGCCTACCGACCAGCGCTCACGCCCGCTCCACTACCACGCGGATCGTACGGAGCTGGCGGTCGCTGGCGCCGCGGACGCTGCCGCCGAGCTGGAGCGTGCGCTCGATGTAGGCGAGCGTCTCGCCCGTCAGCCGCTCGCCGGGCAGCACGTTGGGGATGCCGGGCGGGTAGGTTGCAAGCGACTCGGCGGCGACTCGACCGGCGGCGCGAGCGGCGGGGACGACCTCCTGCGCGCCGAGGAACGCCTCGCGCGGCGTCATCACGAGCTCGCCCCAGGGGGGCGGCGGAGCAAAGCGCGTGCGCTCACCGGCGTCCTCGACGGCGTGGCGTTTGGCGGCGCTGCGCAGCGCCGCGACGAAGCGCTCAGCGAGCGGCGCGGCGTCCTCACCCATGCCGAAAACGCCGACCAGAACATTCTGACCGGCAAGCTCCAGGTTGATGTCGGCTTGCTCGCGCAGCTCCCGCGCGAGCTCGTAGCCGCCGTCGCCGAGACCGCGCACGTCGACCGCGAGTCGCAGCGGATCGTAGGCATAGACGCCGGCGCGTCCGACGAAGCGCTCGTCGAGCACGTCGAGGCCGGGGATCGCGCGAATCTGCTCGCGTGCCGCCGCAACGGCGTGCAGCGTCTCGTCGATCAGCTCGCGTCCGCGCGTGACCGCGAGCCGGCGGGCCGCGTCGAGCGAGGCGAGCAGTAGCGAATTGGGGCTCGTCGACTCGGTCAGCGTCACGCAGCGATCGACGATGTCGCCGTCGAGCAGCGAGTCCGCTCCGAGGTGCAGCATCGCCGATTGGGTGAGGCTGCCGACGATCTTGTGCGTGCTCGAGATGACGAGGTCAGCGCCGGCCGCCAGCGCGTGCTCGGGGAGCGCCTCGTGGAACGCCATGTGTGCGCCCCAGGCTTCGTCGACGATCAGCGGGACGCCGTGCGAGTGGGCGACATCGACGAGCCGCCGAACGTCTGCGGCGGCGCCGAAGTAGGTCGGGCTGACGATCCAGGCTGCGGCCACCGCGGGCGCCGCCGCGAGCGCCGCCGCGAGCGTCTCGGGGAGCAGGCAGTGCGCGATGCCGAGCTCCTCGTCGATCTCTGGCGCGACGAATCTCGGCCGCAGCCCGGACAGCACGAGGCCGTCGATCGTGCTCGAGTGGGCGTTGCGCTGGACCACGACATCCTGGCCGTAGTGGGCGGTGCTCATCGCCGCCGTGACGTTGCCCTGGGAGGCACCGTTGATCAGAAACCAGGTCCTTGCAGCGCCCCACGCCAGCGCGGCGAGCTGCTGGGCCTCCTCGAACGGCGTCGGGGACCGGCCGATGTCGATGCCCCAGGTGAGCGCCGGGATGTCGTGGCGAAGCGCGGCCTCACCGATCACCGCGGTCAGCTCGCTGTCGGCGCCCGGGCCACCCTTGTGACCGGGGACGTGCAGGCGTGCCGGATCACGCGCGGCGTACTCGCGGATCGCCTCGAGGTAGGGCGCCGCGTCTTCGCTGGGGGATCGGCGCCGCGCCGGAGGCATCCACGAGTCCTACCACGCGGCGGCGCTCGGCGGGCAATGCGATCGCTGCTGGCGCGCCGCCGGTCCGGACTGGTGGCGCCCCCGCTACGGCGTGAACTTGACGGTGATGACGTCGCCGTCGCGCATCGCGTAGTCGCGACCTTCGAGGCGGAGCACGCCGCGCTCACGCGCTCCGGCGTAGCCCCCGGCGTCGAGCAGCTCTTGCCAGTCGACGACCTCCGCGCGCACGAAGCCACGCTGGATGTCGGAGTGGATCTCGCCAGCCGCATGCCAGGCAGTCAGGCCGCGGCGCAGATGCCAGGACTGCGCCGGCTTGGCCTCCCCGGCGGTGAAGAACGCGTTCAACGCGAGCAATTCAAATGCGCTCCGCGTCACGCGATCGAGCCCCGACTCGGCGACGGCGAGCTCCTCACGCAGCGCCGCGGCGTCCTCGGGCTCGAGCTCGGCCAGCTCGGCCTCGACGCGCGCCGAGATCGCTACAACACCGGCGCCCTGCGCCGCGGCATGCTCCGCAACCGCAGCGGGCAGGCTGTCGTCTCCCTCGTCGACATTCGCCACGAACAGGGTCGGCTTGGCGGTGATCGGCCCGAGGCTGCGCAGCGCGTCGCCGGCCTCCGCCGGCACCGGGACGCTGCTCGCCGGCCGACCGGACTGGAGCGCGTCGATGAGCGCTTCGAGCCAGGCCTGCTCGGCAAGCGCGCTGCGGTCGCCGCCGCGGGCGCTGCGGCGGACGCGATCGAGCCGCCGTTCGGCCTGCTCGAGATCAGCGAGCATCAGCTCTGTCTCGATTGTCTCGATGTCAGCGATCGGATCGACGCGACCTTCCGGATGGACGACGCTCGCGTCGCTGTGGCAGCGCACCACGTGGAGGATCGCGTCGGTCTCGCGGATGTTGGCGAGGAAGCGGTTACCGAGACCCTCGCCACGATGCGCGCCGGCGACGAGTCCGGCGATGTCGTGGAAGGTGATCGTGTCGAAAACGACCTCGCTCGCGCCGAGCAGCGCCGCGACCTGCTCGAGGCGCGAATCGCGCACCGGCACGATCGCGACGTTCGGCTCGATCGTCGTGAACGGGTAGTTGGCGGCCTCGGCGCCGGCGCGCGTCAGCGCGTTGAAGAGCGATGACTTGCCGGCATTTGGCAAGCCGACGATGCCGACCTTCATCGAGGCGCCAGGGCTCCGAGGGCGCTGCCGAGCGCCACACCCGCGAGCACGTCAGACGGGTAGTGGACACCGAGGTACAGTCGCGAGGCAGCCAGCGAGGCGGCCAGGGCGTAGAGCGGCGGCGCCGGTAACCCGAGCCGCGAGTAGGCGCGTGCCGCCGCGAACGACGTCGTCGCGTGGGCGCTCGGAAACGTCAGCCGGGTCGGCGTGCGCACCAGCGGCGGCAGATCCGGCAGCTCCGGACGAGCCCGACCGACCGCGACCTTGATCGCGCTGTTGAGGGCGTAGGCGCCAGCCACCACGCCGGTCGCCGCGCGCCAGCGGCGCGACTGCGACCCGGTCGCGAGAAGTGAAGCGCCGGTCCCGATGGCAAGCCAGATCGCAGCGTGCTCACCGAGCTCGGAGAGCCGCGCCACCGAGCGCTCCCGCGCCCGGGTGTGGGCCAGCGTACGAGCGGATTTCAGCAGCTCGATGTCGAGCTGGCGCAGCTCGCTGGCCAGCGAGCTACGTGGCGAAGCCGACGCGCGGCTCGTCCGAGTCAACACGGACATAGGCGACCTGCGCCAGGTCGAGTCGGACGCTGCCGTCCTCGCAGCCGAGATCGTGCCAGCCGCCGCCAGCGCCGAGCGCCTTGGTCAGCGACTCGAGCTCGCTGACAGCGACCCGCGTCGACAGAACCTGTCCGCCGGCGAAGCCGATCGAGATCCGCTCGTAGCGCGCGCTCGCCATCAGCTCGCCTGTTGGACCAGCTCGGTGAGGACGCCGAGGCAGCTGCTCGGGTGCAAGAAGGCGACCCGCGTGCCGCGGATGCCGGGGCGCGGTGCGTCGTCGATGAGCCTCACCTCGCGCTCGCGGAGCCTTGCCATGGCGGCCTCGATGTCGTCCACCTCGTAGCCGATGTGATGGATGCCGGAGCCGCGCGTGGAGAGGAAGCGTCCGAGCGGGCTGTCCGACGCGAGCGGAGCGACGAGCTCGAGCCGGTCCTCGCCGGCGCAGACCAGCGCAGCGTCGATTGTGCCGCCGTCGAGCAGCTCGCGGTGTAGCAGCTCGACGCCAAACTGTTGGTCGTACTGCGCCAGGGCCTCGTCCAGCTCGTCGACCGCGATCCCGACGTGATTGATCCGCTCAAACACCTTCGACGAAGTCTATTGCGCGTCAGCACCTGCGACCCGCGGAGCCGGCACATCAGCCGAGCAGCCCGCGCGCGAGCTCGCCGAAGAACACTGTCGCGTACTCGAGGTCGCGAACGTCGATCCGCTCGTCGGAGGAGTGGACCAGCGGGTCGGTCTCGAACCGCGTCGCGAAACGGTGCGGCGAGAAGCCGTAGGCGGCGCACTGCGGAAAAGCGGCGCGGAAGGTCCGCGAGTCGGTGAAGCCGGGGAGGATCACCGGCACGACCGTCGCCGAGGGGTCATGCTCAGCCACCCAGCCGCGGACGAAGTCGGCCAGCGGCGACTCAAAGGAGGAGGTGTTGCCGACGACCTGCTCGGTCCACTCGAGGCGATAGCCGTCGCGCCCGATCACCTCCTCGATCGCGGCGGTCGTCGCCTCCTCTCCCAGGCCAGGCGGGACCCGGCAGTCGACGACGAGCCGCGCC